>NZ_JBHXSK010000032.1:0-112511 GCF_042716195.1 Streptomyces sp. NPDC058683 | reverse complement strand
TTTGGGGGCCCTGGACACACCCCCCCCCCCGCCGCCCACACCCACCCGCCAGATCCGCTCGGCCGCCCCGGCGGCGGCCCCCCGCCCCCGCGGTCCCGGTACGCGGGCATCGGCACGCCCACGCCGCGAACCGGGCGGATCACGTACGGCCGCGTGTGATCCGTACCGGCTGTGTGGTGGGTGCCGGACACCGGCCGACCCGGCCACGGCAAACGGCGGCCGTGCGTGCGGCCTGCCTCGTCGCCTGCCGCCTGGCCGAGGGCGGCCGTCGGCTCGTCGGCGGAGTTGTCCTCCTTGCCCTTCAGGCCCAACGGCCCGGAGCACTGCTGTGCGTGCCGCTCCGCCTCGCGGCAGGCCATACCGCCGAGCTTCAACGGAAGAGCCACGTTCTCCGGCGCCGGCAGTTCGGGCAGCGCCTCCTTCCTCTCCCTCGACGTCGAGACGCGCAAACGAGGCCACCGCCCTCAAGTACGTCTCCACGGCGCTGAGGAACCTGGACCCCTCACAACAGTCAAGATCAGCGGCTGAATTCACACACCCCTTGCCCGCTGACGTGTCACAGAACTGCCCGGTCCCCGGTCTCACCTGACGACCCTTGGAATCCTTCACGGAGACGAGAAAGACCATGACCGCATTCCAGGCCCTCCCATCGAGCGTCGAATCCTGGAGGTTTTCTCTGTCATGGCTGCAGAACAAGGCGACCACACAACGCATTGGCGCGAACAGGGAGCTTGCGTACGCAACGACCCCGATTTGTTCTTCCCCATAGGCAACGGCGGCTTGACGCACATTCAGATCGCCGAGGCCAAGGCCGTCTGCCGTCGTTGCCCGGTCATGGATCAGTGTCTCGCCTGGGCCATGAACGTCGAGCAGGTGGAAGGCATCTGGGGCGGAAAGACGGAGGGCGAACGCCGTCTGATGAGGCGGCGGGACGGCGCTGAGCAGCACCTCGGGGCCATGCGTGTCACATCAATGCCTCATGCCCGGTCATAGGGGTGGAAGCAGTCATGAGCCTGCTCGCCCAAGGAGTGCAGATTCGGCGCTCCGCCGTCTCGGTCTCATGACATAAAGAGCGTCCCTTTCGGGCCGGATGAGAAATGGTTTCAGGGACATGGATGATCAGAGCCAGAAGGAAGAAGCGGGCGAAGGAGGCGGTGGGGAGCGGATTGCCCGTTGGGCGGACGGACGCCTGGGCCCGTACAGCCTGATCCGTGCTAAAGCACGTAGGGTTTTTCCGGACCACTGGTCCTTCTTGTTGGGCGAGATCTGTCTCTACAGTTTCATCGTTATCATCGTGACAGGGGTCTATCTGACCCTGTACTTCCATCCGTCAATGAAAGAGGTGCAGTACAACGGCAGCTACACGCCGTTGCGGGGGCAGACGGTGTCGGAGGCGTTCAACTCGACCATGCACCTCTCCTTCGACGTCCGGGGCGGCCTGTTGATCCGACAGGCCCATCACTGGGCAGCCCTGGTGTTCATCGGGGCCATGCTCGTCCATATGCTGCGCGTATTCTTCACCGGCGCGTTCCGCAAGCCCCGCGAATTCCAGTGGCTGTTCGGGTTCCTGCTGCTGGTACTCGGAATGTTCGGGGGGTTGACCGGATACGACCTTCCGGATGACCTTCTCTCCGGAACCGGGCTCGCCGTCGTGAACGGGACGATCCTTTCCATACCGATCGCCGGAACCTACCTTTCGGTGTTTCTCTTCGGAGGCGAGTTCCCGGGCGGTGAACTGGTGGCGCGCTTCAACACCATCCATGTTCTGATCATCCCTGCCATCATGGTGGGACTGCTCGTGGCCCATCTGATCCTGCTGCTCCACCACAAGCACACGCAGTATCCAGGTCCGGGCCGGAGCAACAAGAATGTGGTGGGCCTGCCGCTCAAGGTACGGGCGGTGAAGTCCGCGGGCTTCTTCTTCCTGGTCGCCGGTGTCATCTTCACCATCGCAGCACTTGTGCAGATCAATCCCATCTGGCTGTACGGCCCCTACCGCGTCGACCAGGTCTCGGCCGGATCGCAGCCCGACTGGTACATGGGCGTGGCGGACGGACTGCTGCGAGTCATGCCCGGCTGGGAAATCGACTTCTGGGGCCACACTCTGGCACTGGACAACCTGATTCCGCTGATGGCAGGCGTCGGCCTCTTCCTGGCCATGGGCGCATATCCGTTCATCGAGTCTTGGGCGACCGGGGACGATCGTGACCAGCACCTTCTCGACAGACCGCGCAACCGCCCCGTGCGAACGGCGCTCGGTGTCGCCTGGATCAGTTTCTATCTGGTATCGCTCATCGGTGCCGCGAACGACATCATCGCCACCCGGTTCCATGTCTCGGTCGAATCAGTGACGTGGGCGGTCCGTATCGGCCTCTTCGTCGCGCCTCTCGCGGCTTACGCCGTGGCGAAGCGGTTCGCCCTCGGTCTGCAACGCAGCGATCGCGACAAGGTACTGCACGGCCGCGAGACCGGTGTCATCAAGCGCTTGCCGCACGGCGAGTTCGTCGAGGTGCACCAGCCTCTCAGCCGGGAGGAACTCCACCTTCTGACACAGCATGAGCAATACACGCCGATCGCACCCGGTGCGAACGGCAACGCGGAGAGCCCCGCTGCCGGCACCCGCCTTGCCCGCCGTCTGCGTGTCAGGTTCAGCCGTGCCCTCTACGGCGAAGGCTCGCAGATCCCCAAGCCGACCACGCAGGAGTACCAGGAGATCGCCCATGAGCACCTGCGCTGACAGAGCAGCCATAAGCCGACGGTAGGGAACCGCACTGCCTCGATTCCTCGACCACGCGTCGCGGATGGCGCGCAGCAGACCGGACGCGCGGCCGGTCCCGACTACGTCAAGCGCCGCCACCGTCCTCACCCTGGAGCGGCAACGCTGAAAACGCTCAGTGACCCGCGTCCCTCGGCTCAACAGCACGTGTGGGTATCTGCGAGTCGGTGAGGCGCATCAGCGTGACACGGCCCGGCGCCGACAGCGAAGAGTGCACACCCGGCAAGACGCGGTTGAGCGCGTCACGTCCTCCGCCTCTCCACGGTCTATCCAACAACATGAGTCAACCAGTCGGTGTGGGAGAGAGGTTCGGAAGACTGTGCCGAGAACATGTCTCATAGTCGACTACGGCGGTGTGCTCACGACATCACTCGATGATGCGGTGCGTGGCTTCGAAGACCGTGAAGGCCTTTCCGAAGGAGCGGTGGAGCGCACCTGGTATCGAAACCCGGAGATGGTCGCGCTCACTCACGACCTCGAACGGGGCAGGGCCACTCAGTTCGACTGGAACCATCGCATGGGCCAGGCCCTGGGCATCGACAGCACCGACCTTCTGGGCAGGGTCTTCGCGGATTCCCGTCTCGACGAATCCATGGTGTCGGTGCTGGCCAGGGCCCGCGCCTCCGGACTGAAGATCGGTCTGTTGTCCAACAGCATGGGCTTGGCCCCGTGGAACATGTATCGAGGCTTCGACATCGACGCGGCCTTCGACGCGGCGCTCATCTCCGGGCAGTACGGACTGCGCAAACCGGAGCCGGCTGTGTATGAGCTCATCCTCAAGATGCTCGAAGTGCCCGGCGAGAAATGCGTCTTCGTCGATGACAACGCGGTGAACCTGCCGCCCGCCGAGGCACTGGGAATGGCCACTGTCCTGCATCGCAGCGTGGAGCACTCCACGACGCGGCTCGGAGAACTGCTGGGCGTCGCTCTCGGGCCGAATCCGTGAGCCCGGAGACTGCTTGAAGGGGGAAGCGGCGACGTCGCGAGCCGCCTCACCGCAGGGGACAGTGCCGAATCGCTGTCACGGACACAGGAGCAGGTAAGGTCCGGCCGTCCGGGGAGTAGATGCCGGCCGTCGCGAACGGAGACTCATGCCGAACGTGCGGGCCTCGTCCGGGACGACCGGTACCCCGCGCCGCCCTGTCTCCTTCTCACCTGATGAACTCGATCTCGTGGAGTCAATCCGCCGAGGCGTAGGTGGAGATGTGGCCGCCAAGTCCCAGCCGGTCGGACGGGGAGGCTGTCGCCATGGACATCACAGGCCGACGGTCAGGGTCGCGCGAGCCACTCGTTGAAAGTCCGGTGCCCGAAGCTGCAGGCCTCCGCCTCGGGCAGCAGAGTCCGCTCCTGGAGCTCCACGCCGAAGACAGGAGCGTGCGCGTCGGCGATCACCGCACGCCTGTCACCCTGCGCGGCCAGCAGCTTCTGGGTGAGCTCGTCGAGACGGCCCTCGTCCGGACCGGCGACCTCAAGCACTCCGAACAGCGGCACGCCGACTGCGACGTGAGCGACCGCGGCAGCGACATCGTCCGTCGCCACGGGGCGTGTCAGGACGGGTGCGACATGGACGCTGTCCGTGTACGACACCGAACACGACATGTCCTCCACAGACTCGAAGAACGGTGTGGCACGCACAATGGAGTGGGGAATCGGCGAGCGCCGTACCAGCTCCTCCTGATCTGCCTTCGCGCGGAAGTACCCGGCTCGCAGCCGGTCTGCCCCTACGACGGACAGAATCACATAGTGTTCGGCGCCGGCCGACCCGGCGGCCTCCAGCAGATTGCCCGTGGCGGTACTGAAGAACTCCACGCTCGCGGTCTCCGCACGGGAGGGCGCATCGGCGACGTCCACCACCACGTCCGCGCCGCGTAGGGCCTTGGGAAGGCCCTCCCCGGTCATGACATCGACGCCTTCCCTGCGTGATACGAGAGCAACCTCCACTCCGTGGTCCCGAAGCCTGGCGACCGTCTTGGAACCGATCAGACCGGTGGCTCCTACAACAACGACTCTCATCTGGGTTTCTTCCCGTCGGGGGGTGTGACCCCGCTGATGCCTCCGCACGCCTGACGATGACGTCAGCCACGCACCACACGTAGGACAGTGTTCACCCCGATGTTGTGACACCGCGCCAAGACCCGTGCTCGCTCCGAACGGCATCTACGAAGAATGGACGCAGCCCCCTGTGTCACAGATCCACTGTGCGCCCGGTCATCACTGCGGAACGTGCACGGGACCAGGACATGGGAACACGCGGACGACCAAGGGGGCGTCCGTCCGGAGACATTCCGGTCGCGAGGTACGTCTGGCTCAGGACACAGTGGATCTACGGAGGTGCAACACAATGTCGGACAAGGATGCAGCGCACGGTCACGGTGAGCAGTCCCTCTCGGAAGGGTGGAAGACGGCGGCGACGATGCTCCAGGACGCCGCACCGATCACCGTTCCCGAGGGTGCGTCGGCGATGACTATTCATGTCGAGTGGGAGCCCGGAGACCCGGGAACGCCGCCACACCGCCACTCGGGACCTGCGTTCGGATACGTCGTCGAGGGTGCCGTCCGTTTCGAACTCGAGGGCGAGCCCGAGCGCGTGATCGAAGCCGGCGGGACGTTCTGGGAGCCGGGTGGTGATGTGATCCACTACCAGGACGGCAACGCGCTGGCGGATGCGCGGACCCGGTTCGTCGTCACCATGATGTGCGCACCGGGCAAGCCCATGCTCGAACTGGTCAGTGAGAAGGAACTGGCCGAACGGGCCCGGCTGCGTGTCCCGCGCCCCACCGACTGACCAACCACCCACTCACACCATGCAGTTCCGGCACGGATCCTGACCGTTCCGTGGGAGGGTGCGATTCGGCATGAGTGCCACTGAAGTCGTCCACTACATGCTGACCGCCCTGTTCGCGGCGGCCGCTGTCCACGCGCTCCGGCAGGGTGTCCCGACACGGACCCGTGCTTGCCGCAGCCACGTCGACCACCTGCTGCACGCCGCCATGGCCCTGGCCATGGCAGTGATGCCGTGGAGTTGGGGCAGCGCCCTGCCGGAGCTGCCCCTGTCGGTCTTCTTCGCCGCCGCCGCACTGTGGTTCCCGCTGACCGCCGTCAGGTCCGGCCAGGAGCGACAGCTGTCGGCAACCCTGAGGAGTCTGCCCTACGCGGTCGGCATGGTGGCGATGACCTGGATGTCGTACCGCGCGGCGGGCCATGACCACCAGACCATGGCCGAGGGCGTTCCGACAGCACACCAGACCATGCATCTCAGCCCCTTCATGGGTGCGTCGAAGGCCGACAACGTCGTCACAGGAGTGTTGGCGCTGTACCTCCTCACATGTTCTCTTCGCTCACTGACCCGTGACATGCCCGCACTGCGCGCAATCACCGAAACGGCCGACAACTCGACCAGCCTCAAGAGTGTTTACCACCGCTTCTGGGACGGAGCGACAGCCATGGGAACGGCGGTCATGCTCCTGATGCCCCATTGACTCCTCGCCGGCGCACATCACAACCGGGGTGGCCTGTCGGTCGGAATATGAGGTTTGACGCGGCTTGTTGGACGGGCTCCGTCAGAAACCGGGCGTCTGACAGCGTTTGTCACGGTGAGACGGCGGCGGGAACAGGCCCCGCCTGTCAGGGAACGCCGACACGTATCACGCTGCCCTCTTGGGACAGCCCCTTGCAGTACATCAAGGCCCGCGGCCGCGGACACCTCGCCGGCCCGTTCGCCATGGACCGCCCCTGCCATGTCCGACACCAGAAGGAGAATGACATGACCACCACTCCCCCGGCACCGCCGGAGGACCTGCTGGGCGCCGACTTCTACCTGTACGAGGCGCTTCTCGCCGACGACGAACGCAAGATACTGCGCAAGGCCCGCGCCTTCCTGCGTGACGAGGTAAAGCCGATGGTCAACGGGTACTGGGACAAGGGCGAGTTCCCCATGGAGCTGATCGAGAAGTTCCGCGGGAGCGGGCTGACCGCCCTGTCCTACGAGGGCTACGGTGAGCACCTGCCCGCCGCCGGCCATCTGCTCACCGGCATGCTCGCGATGGAGATGAGTCGCGTCGACGCCTCGGTCGCCACCTTCTTCGGCGTCCACAACGGGCTCAGCTTCTACTCCATCTACACCGGCGGCGACCAGGAGCAGCGGGAGAGGTGGCTGCCCGCCATGGCCTCGATGGAGAAGATCGGCGCTTTCGCCATGACCGAGCCGCTGGGTGGCTCCGACGTCTCCGGTGGCATGCGCACCACCGCCGAGCTCAAGGGTGACACCTGGGTCCTCAACGGCGCGAAGAGGTGGATCGGCAACGCCACCTTCGCCGACCACGTCGTGGTGTGGGCGCGGGACGTGGACGACAACCAGGTCAAGGGCTTCGTCGTCGAGAAGGGCACCCCCGGCTTCGTGCCGGTGAAGATCGAGGGCAAGATTGCGCTGCGGATCGTGGAGAACGCCGAGATCGCCCTGACCGACGTACGGGTGCCGGAGGCGAACCGCCTCCAGAACATCAACTCCTTCAGAGACGTCGCGGAGATCCTGCGCTTCACGCGCAGCGGTGTCGCCTGGCAGGCTCTGGGTGTCATGATCGGTGCCTACGAGCTCGCGCTCGCCTACGCCAAGGGGCGTCAGCAGTTCGGACGTCCGATCGCCGGGTTCCAGATGGTGCAGGACCTGCTGGTGAAGAGCCTGGGCGACATCACCGCCTCCTGGGGCATGCTGGTACAGCTGGCCCGGCTGCAGGACCAGGGCATCTTCCGCGATGACCACTCGGCGCTGGCCAAGGGGTTCACCACGTCCCGGATGCGGGAGGTCGTCGCGTTCAGCCGCGAGATCTTCGGTGGCAACGGCATCGTCCTCGACCACGACGTCGCACGGTTCTTCGCCGACGCCGAGGCCCTCTACTCCTACGAGGGCACCCGCCAGATGCAGACCCTCATCGTCGGCAAGTCCATCACCGGGCACAGCGCCTTCGTGTGAGCCGGGCTGCACGCTCCGAGTAAGCAGAGGGAAAGAAGTCATCGCCTCGGCTGCCGCGTGCGCCACAAGGAGCCGGTGTTCGCCGGGATGCGCAGGTCGCGGATCCGGTTCGCAGACGCGGAGCAGAAGCGCGACGGCCCCGGATGGGGGAGTTCAGCCTGTTGCGGCCGCAGAGGCGGGCTGTGGGAACGTGTCCTCACGGCAAGGCGCGATGCCGACCGTCCCGCACGGACCCTCGCCGGGCTCGACGGTCCGGTTTCGTGCGTGGCACCGAACCTGGCGGTGCTCGCCGGGGCACCGCTCATTCGGCCCCGTCGGTGGTATCACGCCGTTCAACGGCCAGCCGGGTCAGTTCGACGCGGGTGTTGATGCCGAGCTTGGTGAAGATGTGCCTCATGTGGGTGTTGACGGTGTGCACGGACACGTAGAGCCGGTCGGCGATCGCCCGGTTGGTGAGGCCGTCCACGACGAGCGGGATCAGTTTCCGCTCGGATTCGGTCAGACTCCCCCACCCCTGGGAGCTGATCGTGTCGTGGCGCGGGGCGCCCGCGCGCACGCCGAGCTGCCGAAGTCGCCGCCGGATCCGTTCGAGATCGCGTAGGGCTCCCGAGGCCGACGCCAGCTGACCCGCTTCTTCGAAGTAGGGGATCGCCTGCGCCGTATCGGCTGATGTGGCCATGAGCTCGCCGAGGTCCTCGCATGCCGCAGCCAGAGCCAGTCGCCTGCCGGTGCTCCGGTAGCCGGTGATGGCGGACGTGAGTGCACGGGCGTCGCTGTGGAGCAGGCCGTCCACATGGGCACGGGCGGCCGCGACGATCTCCTGGCTGTCGTCCCGGGCGGCCAGGGTGCGCAGTGCGCCGGACACTGCCTGCGCGACCGATGGCTCCGCGCCGCGCAGCGCGATACGCACGATTCCGGGCCAGTGGGACGGCGGAAGGGTGAGCAGCCGTGTCGGCTCGCTGTCCTCGAAGTTGCCCGTGAGTGCCATGGCCGCTGCCTCGCTGCGGCCCTCCGCGTCCGCCAAGCAGGCGCGCGCAAGAGACACCCACAGGCCGTACCGCTGCGCGTTCGTGCCGGAGCCGGCTTCGGCGGCGCGGAGATGGTCCCTCGCCTTGGCAAGGTCACCGCGCCTGATCTCCACCAGTGCCAGCACGGAGCGGGCCTGCGGATTCGGCTGGGTGATCTCGAGTTCGTCCGCCACCGCCAGACCGGCCTCGGCCTCCACCGCCGCGTCGTCCAGCGCGCCCTGTTCGAGCAGGGCGCAGGCACGGCGGGCGTGCCAGTGGGGAAGCGACCAGCCGAGGCCCAGCACCTCCGCTTCGTGCTGTCCCTCACGCAGCACCCGCTGGGTGTCCGCGAGCCGGTCAGTGGTGGTCAGTACGGTGGCCAGCCACAGCGCCGGAATTCTCGGGGGCCGCAGGTAGGGCACGGTGGGCTCGGTGCAGGCGCGTACGGTGGCTGCCTCGGCAAGCTCCAGAGCTCGGGCCAGGCGCCCACGGTAGAAGGACGTCTGCGACTGGAACACCATGCCACTGACGACGATGGCCGGATCGTGGCTCCGGTAGGAGGCCGCGACCAGGCCGGTGTCCGTCTGCTCGGCAGCGGTGATGTCTCCGAGGTACACATGGCCCGTCCCCTGCGTCTTCAGCAGCAGGACACGCAGGTCGGACGGCAGCGCGGGGAGATCCAGGGCCTGCCGCAGGTGTGTCATGGCGGCGGCGTCATCGCCCGCGGCCTGGTGTATTTCGGCGGCCACCAGGCGCAGGTTCGCCTCCTGCAGCGGCTCCAGACCGTCCGACAGGGCGGCGTCGACCAGATCGAGCGCCTCGTGAACCCGGCGAGTCCGGCCGAGGTACTCGGCGGCGTCGGTCAGCAGACTGACGCGACGCCGGTCGCGCAGGGGCAGCAGGCCGGCGATCCGCTGAGCGAAGTCCGCGGCCGCGTCGGGTGCCGTCGACGACAGTTCCCGTACGGCGGTGTGCAGCGTGCTCACGGCGGCGTCGTCGACCGGGCCGCCCGCCATGACGACATGCCAGGCCACCTCCGCCGATCGTGCCCCGGTGGCGCGCAGACTCTCGGCGGCCTCCCGGTGCAGAGCGGTCCGTACGGCCGGCGGCAGGTTCTCGTGGACGGTCTGCCTCAGGAGGTCGTGACGGAAGGCGAGTCGCGGGCCCTCCGCCGAGAGCAGACCGCCGTTCAGGGCGGCCTCCACTCCTGACAGCAGGCTGCCAACCTGCCTGCCGAGCATGCGGGCGGCCGTGCCGAGGTCGAATTCGCGGCCGAGGACCGAGCCGATCTGGAGCACGCGCACGGCGTCCTCCGGGAGCTGCTCCAGACGCGCGGCGACACTCTGACGGAAGCCGACGGGAATGTCGCGGTAGAGGCGGCCGGTCGCGCCCGCCTCCGCTTTGACGGCATCCGCGTCAGGAAAAGAGCGCACCAGTTCGATCGCCAGGAACGGATTGCCCGCGACGCCTCGCAGCAGCCTGGCCAGACCGGGTGAAGGCTTCGCCCCGAGTACGTCGGCCGCGATGTTCTCCAGTTCCTGCTGTGGCAGGGGGCCGAGGGTCAGCCAGCGGGCTCCGAAGCGTTCGAGGTCCTCCCGCACCCTGGCCACGGTCGGCCGCTCGGTCTCCGACCGTACCGCCAGCACCCACAGGATCCGCGAGGCCGCCAGTCGTCCGGGCAGCGTGCGCAGGGCGAAGAGCGTGGCCGGATCGGCCCATTGCGTGTCGTCCACGAGCACGAGCACCGGCGCGCGCTGAGCCCGGTCCTCCAGAGCGTCCGCGATGCTGTCCAGCAGCCAGAGCCGCTGGTCGTTCACGGCTGCGGCGGCTCGGGCGGAACCGTCGGAGGCCTGCAGGACGGACTGCAGGGCGGCCCCCGCCGCGTATTGATCAAACTCGTCGGCCCGTACGGAGACCACATCGAACCCGCACCGCCGCGCCCGACCGTCCAGCTCCGCGAGCAGCCGGCTCTTGCCGACGCCGGGCACGCCTTCCACGACGACGCAGGCGCCCCGTCCGCCACGCACTGTCACCAGAGCTTCGCGGACGGCCGCGATCTCACGGTCCCGTCCCCTGAGGCTCAGCCCGGACCCAGCCTGGTTACCGCGCCCGGGGTCCAGGTCGCCCGTGGGGTCTGTGCTGCGCATGGGGCAAGCATGCCGCAGGCCATATGTGCCCTCAACGCCGGTCCCCTTGAGCTGGGGATCTCCGCACGGACTTCGCGCTGGTGCGCACCGCCAAGGGAGACCAGCAGGGGAATCCCGTGTTCGGCAGGTCGACCCGCGGCTTCCCCCTGGCCGCGGCGTCGAGCGGCCGTACACACATCAGCGGCGTTCCTGCCTCATCGCGCGCTCCTACGGAGTCGACGGGCTCCGTCCGGAACCGGCCTGTATGAGCCGGCAGGTCAGTCGGTGGGGCGCGGGGCGCGTAGATGGGCCCGCTCCCTCAGCTCCTGCTCCTCGACCAGGGTGAGCATCGGCTGACCCGGCGCGCACATCATGAACACGATGTACTTGGCCGGCACGTCCGACGAGGCGTTGCCGTTCTGGTAGTGGATCACCTCACCGCCCGGCTCCCAGAACGTCTCACCGGCATTGATGACGCGTTCCGGCTCACCTTCGAGCTCCCACCGGACCGCTCCTTCCAGGACGTAGCCGAAACACGGTCCCGAGTGACGGTGCGGAGGAGTCCCGGGGTCGCCGGGCGGCCACTCGACGAGGATGGTCATCCCCGAGGCACCCTCGGGAACGAAGGGCGGCTTGACGTCCGCCAGCATCCTGGGGCCGAACGTCGACTCGTTGTCCTGTTCGGCGGTGTCGTTCGCTGAGTCCTGTGCCGACACTGCTGCACCTCCGTAGGCCTGCCCACAACGCCAGCTGCCGCACGCGCGGAGCTCCAGGACCACCCTGCCTCCTGTCGGGCGCCCTCACAAACCAGGAGCCCCCGCGGCATGGAGAACACACCTCGCCATGGAGAACACACATCACGCGGAAGGCGATCCGCCGCCTCGTCGCTCCTGGACACGGGTGGGCACCGGCGAGCGCATTACCAGGGCACGGGACCGCGTCCCGGGGCGACACCGGAGTCTGCGGGCGACCCTGAGGCGAGGACGGGTCGCTCCTCCGGCGTGGGTGGTACCCCAAGGGCCCGTGCGAGTGCTGATGCGGGGGCCAGATCTGCTTCGGCCCAGACCACCTTGCCACCCGACACGGAGCGGAAACCCCATCTGCGGGACAACTGGGCGACCAGGAAGAGGCCTCGGCCGTTCTCGTCGTGAGTGCGTGGGCAGAGCACGCGTGGGGAGCAGGCGCTCGTGTCGAACACCTCGCAGGTCAGGACCTGGTGCCGGATCAGCCGCAGGCCGATCTGGCCGCCGCCGTGGCGGACGGCGTTGGTGACCAGTTCACTGACGATCAGCTTCGTGGCGTCCTCAAGACCTCGCAGGCCCCATTCGGCCAGCTGGCGGGCGGCCAGGTGCCGGGCACTGCGGGCAGCGGTCTGGTCGCTGGGCAGCATCCAGGAGGCCACCTGGGCGGGGCTGAGCGTGCGGGTCCGGACGAGGAGCAGCGTGGCGTCGTCGGAGGGTGCCTGCCCCGGGAAGGCCTTCATCGCGCGGCCGCAGAGTTCTTCCAGGGAGCGGCTCGGTTGTGCCAGAGCTGTGCCGAGGCGGTGCATTCCCACGTCGATGTCGCGGTCGCGGGTCTCGATGAGGCCGTCGGTGTACAGGGCGAGGAGACTTCCCTCGGGCAGTTCCAGCTCCACGGCCTCGAAGGGGACTCCCAGCCCGATGCCCAGCGGGGTTCCGGTGGGCAGGTCGGGGAAGGCGACCCGCCCCTGCGGGTCGATGATCGCGGGCGGGGGGTGCCCGGCCCGCGCCATGGTGCACCGGCGGGTGACCGGGTCGTAGACCGCATACAGACAGGTGGCACCCACAGCCGGGGGGGGTACTGCTCCAAGTCGTCGGCATCCTCCTCGGCCAGCCGCTGGACGGTGTCGTCGAGGTGGGTCAGCAGTTCGTCTGGGGGCAGCTCCATGTCGGCGAGCGTGCGCACGGCGGTGCGGAGCCGGCCCATGGTCGCGGCGGCGTTGATCCCGTGTCCGACCACATCGCCGACGACGAGCGCCACCCGCGCGCCGGACAGCGGGATCACATCGAACCAGTCACCCCCGACACCGTGATCCATGTCAGCGGGGAGGTAACGAGACGCCGTCTCGACTGCCGCGCCGCCCTTCAAACGGTGCGGGAGCAGGTTCCGTTGGAGGGCGAGGGCAGCGGTGTGCTCGCGGGCGTACTGGCGCGCGTTGTCCAACGCCAGCGCGGCACGGGTGACGAGTTCCTCGGCGAGGAGCACATCGACCTCCTGGAACGGCCCCTGGTCCACGGTTCGGATGAACAGCACCATTCCCAGCAGGACGCGCCGCGCCCGGATGGGGATGATCATCAGGGAGTGCATGCCGTTCTCGTGGATCTTCTGCGCCCGTACCGGGTCCTGGTCGATCCAGGTGCCCGGAGCGGTGTCCAGGACCGGCTCCAGATGGGGCCTGCCGGAGCTCAGGACGTCGGTGAACGGTGAGGCAGACGGCCAGGGGACCACCTGACCCTGCACCCACGGGGACTCCGGGACCCCATGACGGATCGAGGCCAGACCGGCGCGCCTGAAAACAGGGAGGCGCTCGCCCGTGAAGCCGACGTGGACCGGGGGCCCTTCGCCACTGGGAACTGACTGCTCAAGGTCGACGGCGACGTAGTCGGCGAGCAGAGGTACGGCCAGGTCGGCCAGGTCCTGGCTGGTCTGCATCACGTCCAGACTGCTGCCAAGGCGGGTGCTGCCCTCGCTGAGTATGGCCAGGCGGTCGCGCGCCCGCCGGCTCTCGGTGACGTCGACGCTGATGACGCACACCCCCAGGACCAGGCCGTCGGCGTCCTGGAGGCTGAAGATCGAAGCTGCGAACGTGTGCTCCCGATAGGGGTTCGACGGCAGCCGCGTCCGGTAGTCGTGAACCTTGGTGGGCCCGCTCCGGACAGCCTGTCGCATCGCTGATTCGAGTGCTTCGGTCTCGGCGCCGGGCTGCACATCGGTGAATCGACGTCCGAGCCGTCGGTCGCGGGAAATGCCGTCGTGGCTCTCCATCGTGTCGTTCACCCAGGCGCAGCGCAGTTGCGGGTCCCCCACGACGATGCCCATCGGGACACGGGCGAGCAGCGACTCCCGCACCAGTCCGTTCGTCGCTTCCCCGGAGACCTCGCCGATGTCGGTCACGGACACGAGCCACCGGACCGTTTCGCCCTGCCCCCACAGCATCGAGACCCGCAGGCTCACGTCGAGCCCATGACCATCTCTGTGCCGCACCGTCGTCGTGCCCGACCAGCCGCGCTGGGCGCGGCACTGCTGAACGAACTCCGCCGTCGTCGGCGCTTCTTCGGAGTACGGCAGTACGGCTGAGGCCGACCGGCCCACGACGTCGCCGGCGGAGTACCCGACCAGCCGCTCGGCGGCCCGCGTCCATCCGACCACCGTCCCCTGCTCGTCGAGCATCGCGATCGCCGACTCCGAGGGCTCGCGGATGTTCGACTGCTTACCGGGCATCGCTTCGTCAGTGCTGATCATCGAATTCGTTGTCCTCGGATAGGTAGCGGCGGGGCAGACGCCTGCGGCACGCCGTGCTTCGTCACCGTTCTCAATTCCGGATTCGGACATGAGCTGAATTGCGCCCCTGCTTTTCCCTTTTCAGGCCATTGACCGGCCGCCGTTCTGATCTGTGACAAGGGGTGCTGCCGCGATGGTGGGCTCAGGCGGCTCTCCCGCGCGGGATCGGCGGCTGCGGACGTACGGTGCTGGTATGTGCGCCATACGGGAAGACGGCGCGGTACCGCCCTACGGGCCCCGTCCGTCCCCGCCCGCCTCCGGGCCGATTCGCCGGGCGGAGCTGGACCGGCTGCTGGAGTTGGCCGTGCACGACACGGGGGTGTTCGCGGGTGCGGTCTTCTTGCTGGCTTCCCACGGCCAGGCACTGCAGTTGGAGGTGGCCAAAGGGCTGCCCGCGGAATCTCTGACGCCCTGGTCCCGGGTGGCGCTGTCCAGTCCTGTTCCGGTGGCGGAGGCGCTGCGCCAACGACGACTGGTCTGGCTGAGCGACCCCGAGGAGCTCGCCCGGCGCTATCCGCGTACGGCGATCGCACTTCCGTACCACTGCGCGGCGGCCGCGGCACCGATCGTCACCGGCACCAGAGACTGGGGCACGCTGCTGCTCCTGTGGCCCGGCTCCGACACCCCCGGGGCCGCCGGTCCGGAGCCCGATCAGGTTGCTGCCGTCTGTCGCCGCCTGGGACGGTTCCTGCGCGCCGCCGCCGATACCGGCCACGCCGTCCGTCCGGGACCGACACCGCGCACCCTGCCGCAGGCGCCGGCCCATAGCCGGGATCCGGCCGAGGCGCTGGCCGCGACGGACCTCGTCGAGCGGTTTCCGGAGGGCATCTGCTCGCTCGGCCTCAAGGGCGAGTTCACCTACGTCAGCGCCACCGCCGCCACCTTGCTCGGCGGCAGCGTCCCCGAGCTGACCGGCACACGTCCCTGGCAGTCCCTGCCCTGGTGCACCGACTCGCCCTTCGAGGAGTGCTTCCGCGGCGCCCTGGTCAGTCACAGACCCGTCTACTTCACCGCCCTGCGTCCGCCGGACCAGTGGCTCGCGTTCGAGCTCTACCCCGACGCATCCGGGGTGAGCGTCCGTATGTCGCCGACCGGTCCGGGCCCGGCCTCACGGGCCGGGCCCGCCAGGACGGGGACGTTCCTGGGCGAGCGGATCCCCCTGGGCGAGGTCTACCAGGTGCTCCACCTGGCCGCGGCCCTCTCCGAAGCCGTGGGCGTGCGTGACGTGGTCGATCTGATCACCGAAGAGATACTGGCGACCTTCGGGGCCCGGACCGTGGCCCTGCTCGCGGCCGAGGACGGCAGAATGCGTGTCATCGGCCGTCGCGGATACAACCCCGGGCTCCTGGAACACTTCGACGGAGCTCCGCTGACCTGCCCGGCGCCCCCGGTCCGGGTCCTCGCCACCGGGCGGCCCTGTTTCTTCGCCACGTTCGAGGAACTGTCCCACGCCTACCCGCCCGTCGTTCGTCAGGAAGGGCTGCATGCCTGGGCCTTTCTGCCGCTGATCACCTCCGGGCGCCCGGTGGGCTCGTGCGTGTTCGCCTTCGATCGCCCCCACCCCTTCTCCGAGCAAGAACGGGTCGTCTTCACCGCACTCGCGGGACTCGTCGCGCAGGCACTGGAACGGGCCCGCTTGTACGACGCCAGCAAGGAGCTCGCGCAGACGCTGCAAGCGGCCCTGCTCCCCGACTCGCTGCCAGACGTCCCGGGTCTGGATGCGGCGGCCCGTTACCTGCCCGCCGCCCGTGGCATGGACATCGGTGGCGACTTCTACGACCTGGTCAGGGTGGACGACACCACCGCGGTCGCGTTCATCGGCGACGTTCAGGGCCACAACGTCACCGCCGCCGCGCTCATGGGCCGGATCCGCCCCGCCCTCCGCTCCCACGCCGTCACCGGAACCGCGCCGGTGCAGGCCCTCACGCAGGCGAACCGCCAACTGGTCGACCTGGACCCGGGCCGCTTCGTCAGCTGTCTGTACGTACACCTCGACCTCGCACGCCGCCGGGCCGTCCTGGCCACCGCCGGGCATCCCCCGCCGATCCTGCGCCACCCCGACGGACACGCCGAGGTCCTTTCCCTGCCGCCCGGGCTGCTGCTCGGCATCGACCCCGACACGGACTATCCCTCCACCGAGATCCCGCTGACGCCCGGCACCGTCCTCGCCCTGTACACCGACGGACTCGTCGAAACTCCCGGAGTCGACCTGGACGATGCCATGTCCGGGCTCGCCGCCCGGCTCGCCCAGGCCCGGTTCCAGCCGATGGACCGGCTCGCCACAGCCCTGATCGACCACGCACGGCGAACCGCTCCCATGACGGACGACATCGCCCTGCTGCTCATCGGGCTCGCCGCCACCGGATAGGGCAGAGTGCTACAGCCGTGTGCGGCAGCCGATCCGTACCGCGGCGGCCCGCCCGGCCGCGTTGGAGCGGCGACGGCCACACCCTGCGACCCGGTGTCGGGATTGACCGTCCTGATCGAGTGAGCGTGCGGTCACCCGGGATGCGTGATCAAGACCGGTGAGGCGATCCGGGAGCCGGCCTGCCCCGCGATCCACTGCCAGGACCGGCAACGCCTGGCGGCCTGTGCGCGCCGTCCCCGGTGGGCAGACGCGCAGCCGCTGGATCGGTCCCTGTTCGACCACAGTCCGCTCCACCTAGGGCCCGGTCATGGCAAGGGCGGTGAATTCCGAGCGGACAGAGCCCGGTCGAGGAGTCCGGGGAGCGTGCCTCACCCATCAGCCGACGCAAGACCAGGAACAGGTGCGCAGCGGGCGCGGGAGCCCAGAAACGCGGCGATCTTGCTCGGGTTGAACACCCACATCACCTTGTGTATGCCTTCCCTCGAAGCAGCGATCGTCAGGATCGTGGTGGGGGAACCGTCGCGGTACAGCATCACACTCGTACGGCCATTGACCTGGACCGGTCGCAGGTCCGTGTCCCGCCAGAACCGTGGAGTGGCGGTCGCCAGGTTGGCCACACGCGCACGGCCCACCACAGGTACACGCGCGGCGCCTCGGAGACCGTTGCCGTCGGACAGGCTGACGATGTCGGGGGCGAGGACGGCTTCCAACGAGGCCACATCCCCGGTGCGAGCCGCTGAGACGAAGGCATCCAGCAGGCGTCGATGCTCCACCGCGTCCACGCTCACCCGCGGCTCGCCCGACAGGCGCTTGCGCGAACGGCTCACGATCTGGCGGATGTTGACGACGCTGAGCTGCAGGATCTCGGCAATCTCCGGATAGGAGTAGTCGAACGCCTCGCGCAGGACGTACGCGGCCCGCTCAGTGGGACTCAGCTTCTCGAGTACCAGCAACAGGGCCAACTCCAGAGCCTCCGCCCGCTGCGCGCCCACCTCCGGATCCGCACTGGTGTCGACGGGCTCAGGCAACCACGGCCCGATATAGGTCTCCCGGCGCACCCTCGCCGACTGCGCCACGTTGATGGCCAAGCGAGTCGTCGCGCTCGACAGGAAGGCCACCGGGCTCACCACCACGGACCGGTCGGTCTTCTGCCAACGCAGCCACACCTCCTGGACCACGTCCTCAGCCTCGACCACACTGCCGAGCACGCGGTAGGCGATCCCGAAGAGGCGCGCGCGGTACTGCACAAAGGTGGAAACAGCCTCGTCAAGGTCACTCGTCGTAGGGGACGACTTGAGATACATGATCCTTTGGTCCTCGTTCCTCCGGATACGGCTGTCGCGTGGCGGGATCACTTCGCTACCGCGCGCAAGCAGCTGGCTTCGACAAGCCGTCCTGCGACGTGTTCCTCACGGCCGGCGTCGCGCCGGGCATGAGGCTTCGCGTGGCTTGTTCGGGTGGTGCGGGAAATGTGGCCATCGGCACATGGGAACGTCGCAGGCTGTTGCCGGAACAGCGGCGGTCAGGCAGAGACACCCCGGTCTCGCGATCCGCCCCTTGGTTCACATCAGGACTCTGAGCAACAGCTGCACTTCTCTTCGGGTAATGAGTGCACTCTTCGCCAACCAGACCAGACTGGGCCATAACGACGCCTGGCCGCATCGCATGATCGAGTGATTCGGCCGAGCGGCAAGGGCGTCAAAGCAGCCCCGGTTCGCGGCAACGGCCCCCTGTCTCGCCTCCATGTCCTCGCGCGGGACACCGAGTGCGCCATAGCACTGCTCGCCGACTCGCTTCCCGCTCTCGGCCAACGACCAGCCGGCCGACACGTAGGCGTGCCACGGCAGGCGGTTCGATCCGGACGGCGCCTCACAGACGTCCAACACCGCCCGCCTCCCTCATCCGCTCGATCTGTCGCACCATTGACCGGCGGGGATCGAAAGATGTGACACGGAGCCCAACACACCATGAGCGGCAGTCGCACCGGAACGCTCCTCACAGCCAGCGTGGCCGAGGGTGCTCCTGAGGCGCATCGCATGATCTAGTGATTCGACTCGACCGCCAAAGTCACGTGATCGCTGGGGCAGTGAGGCCTGCAATCGTGGCGGATCCTCCGCAGAGCACGATGCAGCCTGGTCAGACGTCACGGTGCCTTTGCAGAACGGCGCATATCATGTCGGCGGGGTACCCGTTTCCGCGTCCGGGCCGAGCGGCACGCAGCTGAGTCGGGACGTGGTCGGAGGGGTACAGGATGAGAGGAACGCATGGTCTCCGTAACCCACTCGACGCACGACATCGAGGTCACCGCCGAAGGCCTCCAAGAGGATTTGGCCCGCCTGCAGATCCAGAAGCAGGCGCTGGAGAGGGAACTGGCGGCGGTCGTGGCACATCTCAGCTCGGTGCGGCGGGCTCTCAGCGCCTTCGAGTCCTTGATGCGTGCCCCGGCTGCCACGGAGCAGGTCCAGGTTCCGAAGCCCGTCGTCCCGCAGGCCGAGATTGTCTCCACCGAGTCCACCAAGTCCGCCGGTATCGCGACGACACCTGCACCTCGGGCGCAGAAGTCGCCGAGCGAGAGCGAGGACGCGGACCGTCCTGCTCCAGCTGGGGACGACACGGACGGGCAGAACAAATACGGCCGGCTGACCGAGCAGATCATGGAGTACTTCGCCGCAGCCGACGACGTCGATGTACGGGCCCGTGATGTGGCCGCCGCTCTGGGCCGTGACTCCGACAGCGGAAGCATCAACGGGGTTCGCAGCACACTTGATCGCCTCGTCGGCGCCTCTCGTATCCAGCGGACCGGGCGAGGTCTCTACCGCGCCCGTCGTTCCTAGAGTCAAGGCCACTCAAGCGGCGCCCGGCAGTTCAGCTCAGCGATCCCAGGAGCACAGCGAAGCACGAGGCCATGGCCACAGTGACAAGGATCATCGCGGTGAGCGTTCCTCGTAGCCATCGTGTGAAGCGGACACGGTGCTGCTGCTGCACCTCGCTGATGCTCGCGGCGATGTGTTCCGTCACCATGCGTGCGACGTACTTCTGTTCCTTGAGGTACCAGCTCTCGATATCCGCCTTCTGCTCCTGGGTCATCCCCGGCACCCGCGTGGTGAATACCGCCACGCGCTGCCGTGCTGCTTCGAGATGAGCGTGCCGATACAGGAAGGTCTCGATGTCGGTCAGGCCGCGCGCGGCCTCCTTACTCGTGTTCATGCTGTGCTCCAGGAAAGGCGGTAAGCCCGGGTGCGGGAAGGCAGAAACACCCTCAGCGCTTGGTAGGTGGACGAAGGCAGGGGCCCGCGACCGGCTGGATGTCGACGGGTGCGGCCCAGGCGGCCCCGTGTTTGGGGGCGGAGAATCCTGCCGAGCGGCTTGCCCCCGCTCCCCCCTCCGGCGGGCTGCTGCCGCCGAGCGCCGTGGACCTGTCGAATGGCCGGTTCTTCGCTTATCCCGACGGGGGTCGGCAGCCTCTACGCCTTTCCCGCGTGTTCATGCGGCCGGGCGGCCACTCGTCGGGCTGTCGCCAGGGCGCTGCGGATCGCCGCTCGTGACGAACGCGTCCCGTGGATGCTGCACGGAGGCGAGGGAGACGAGGTCTCGGCCGAAGACCGCAGCCGTGAGCCAGACCGTGAGGACGCGGATCTTGCGTTCCCAAGAGGGCACGGCCAGGACGTGATAGCCCCGGTGCATCAGCCAGGCCGGCAGCCCCTTGATGACGATCCTCTTGTACTGGAAGATGCCCCGTCCCAGCCCGAGCGTGGCCACCACCCCCAAACTGCTGTGGCGGTAGTTCTTGATTCGTCGCCCGCGCAGGTCGGCCACGATGTTCTTCGCGAGGCGTCTGCCCTGCCGTACGGCGTGCTGGGCGTTCGGCACCGTGTGAGCCCCGGGCACCGTCGAAGCCAGGTCGGGAACGGCCGCGTCGTCCCCGGCCGCCCAGGCATCCGAAACGAGTTCGCTGTCGGTGCCCACGCGCAGATCGGGACGGACCACGAGCAGACCTCGTTGGTCGATCGGGAGATCCGAATGGTTGTGCACGACCGGATTGGAGGCATTGCCGGCGGTCCATACGACCAACGCGGAATCGAACTCCTCCCCGTCGGAAAGCACTACATGGCCGTCGGCGAGGGAGCGGATCTGTGTGTCGAGGTGAACGTGCGCGCCACGGCGTTCCAAAGAGCGCACCACCCAGGCGCCCGGCTTGTCCCCCACCTCGGGCAGAATGCGGCCCCGGGCCTCGACCAGGTGGAAGGACAGCTCGTCACTGCTCAGCTCCGGATACGACTTCAGCATCGCCGTCGCGAGCGACAGCAGTTCCCCGAAGCCCTCGACTCCGGAGAATCCGCCGCCCACGAACGTCACGGTCAGCAGCCTTCGCCGCTCGGCGCCGGGAGGCAAGGACGCCGCCTGGTCGAACGCGGTCATCAGCCGGTCACGGATGGCCACCGCCTCTTCGACGTGCTTCAGACCGATCGCGTGCTGGGCCAGCCCCGGGATGGGGAAGGTGCGGGTCACGGCGCCGGCGGTGACGACGAGGGTGTCGTAACGCAGTTCGTAGTCGGCTCCCTTGGCAGGCCGTACCGTGATCGTCCGGTCTGCATGGCGGATGGCGGTCACGGTCCCCGCGATCAGCCGGGCATGGCGCAGGTGCCGCCGCAGCGACACGGCGGCGTGACGAGCCTCGACCGATCCGGCCGTCACCTCCGGCAGAAACGGTTGGTATGTCATGTAAGGGCGAGGGTCGACAACCGTGATCCTCGCCTCCGCTGTACTGAGCCTCTTCTCAAGGCCCCATGCAGCGTAGAAGCCTGCGTAGCCGCCACCGACAATCAGAATTTCACGCATCAGACCCTCTGTTTGTTGTTCGACACCTCTTAGACAAGGCAGGGCCAGACGGTGTGACACAGCTTCCGACAGTGGGATCCCGCACTCGGGGGACGGCACAGGCAATGGCCGTGCCGCGATCTTGTGTCCAGTGCCGAACCGGCCCACCGCTGCGGCGTCACCGCCTACGGGAAGATCGTCGAGATGTCCGTCAGGAACAGGAACAGGTGCGCGCCTGCCTCCAGCGCATGCTCGGCACCCTCGGCCCGCGGGCGCTCGGAACTGTCGGTCACCAGCCGCTCGACGGAATGTAACCGGCTGAAATCTGGCACGACATGCTGGATCGCGCGGGACCGTTCGGGGAAGACCGCGAGGCACTCGGTGCGCGAGCGGTGGCCGACTTCGGCCCGACACACCCCACCAGGGTGCAGAACGCGCAGGTAGGCCGGTCCGACACTCGGTCCCTGCGCATGGAATACGCCCCTGAGGCGATGAGCGGCTCAGACTTCTACAGGTTGCTGACATCGGTCGCCGCTCCCCGGCGCCGTCCGGCGCTTCGGCTTCCATAGCCCGGCGGCGAGTTGTTTGAGACACGTGACGCCTGGGTGCCAGACCTCGCGTCTCACATGTGAGGCATGGCCCAGCAGCGGTGCCCCATTCAAGCTCGCGCGCTCATAGACGTTTGACAGCACCATCGGACATCCACCATGCTTCCATTAATTCATTAGTACAAGCATGCTGGAACCGAGGAAGGCGACGTGATCGACTACCGGATCGACCGCGGCAGCGGCGTACCGGCCTATGTGCAGATCGTCGAGCAGACCGAACGAGCGCTCCGGATGGGCTTCCTCAAGGTCGGGGACAAGCTGCCCACGGCCAAGGAGGTGGTGGCGGCGACCGCCATCAACCCCAACACCGTGCTCCGCGCCTACCGCGACATGGAGCAGGCCGGCCTGGTCGAACTGCGCCGCGGTCTCGGAACCTTCGTGACGCGATCACTCGCCCGGCCCGGCGCGGAGGACGACTCGCCGCTGCGCCGGGAGGTCACCGACTGGGTGGCACGCGCCCGGGCCGAAGGCCTGGAACGGGCCGATGTCCTCGCCATGGTCACAGCCGTTCTGGACGCCTACGACAACGATCACGACAGCCACATCCCGGGCGACCGGGAACGGAAGAAGGAGGACGTATGACCGGGCCTGACGCGCCGGCCGCGCTGCGCGCCACGGGACTCGGATTCCGGTACCGGAGGCGGGGCGGCTGGGCCCTGCGGGACTGCGAGTTCACCGTACCCGGTGGTCGTATCGCCGCCCTCGTCGGACGCAACGGCGCCGGCAAGAGCACTCTGCTGCACCTGGCCGGCGGACTCCTGCGAGCCGGCTCCGGGCAACTGCGGGTGCTGGGCGCCGCGCCCGGCACGGCCGAGGCCCGCACCCGGGTCGCCCTGCTCACCCAGGACAAGCCGCTCTACCCCCGCTTCACCGTGGCGGACACCCTGCTGATGGGCGAGAAGCTGAACTCCTCGTGGGACCGGACGGCCGCCGAGCGGATCGTCCACGAGGGCGGCATCCCACTCCACGCCCGCGTCGGCGAACTGTCCCCCGGACGGCGCACCCGCGTCGCGCTCGCCCTGGCTCTGGGCAAGCGACCCCAACTCCTGCTGCTCGACGAGCCGTTGGCCGACCTCGACCCCTTGGCACGAGGCGAGATCATGGCGGAGCTCATGGCCGAGGCCGCCGAGCGCGGCACGAGCATCGTGCTGTCCTCGCACGTCCTGCCCGAACTGGAGCAGACCTGCGACTGGGTGCTGATGCTGCGCGACGGCCGCGCCGAGCTGAGCGAGGACGCCGAGGCACTGCGCGAGAGCCACGCCGTACTGACCGGACCCGCCGACCGGGCCGACGCCCTGGCAGGACAGCACACCGTCGTACAGCGCCGTACCGCCGGCAGACAGCTGACCGCCCTGATACGCCAACGCGGACCCCTGCGCGGTGACTGGCATGTGGCACGGCCCAGGCTGGAGGACATCCTGATCGGCTATCTCCAGGCCGGGCAGGAGCCGGAGCAGCCCGCCGCGGGCGAGCGGACGGAGGCGGCGGCGTGAAAGGCTCCCTCTGGCTCGCCTGGCGCCAGCAGCGCATGGCGGCCGCCATCGGCGCGGCCACCCTGGTCCTCACCGCGGCGATCGCCGCGTACTACCGCTCGGGCATGCTGGACGCCCTGCGCAGCGGGCTGTTCGACCACTGCGCCACCGGGCCGCTGTACTGCGCACGGTCCGGCAGCGGACTGCCGCTCCTGCTGGACGTCGAGCCGCTGAAGTACCTCGGGGCGCTGAACATCGCCCTGCCCGTCGTCATCGGCGTCTTCTGGGGCGCCCCGTTGCTGGGCCGCGACCGGGAACTGGGCACACACCGCCTGGTCCTCGCCCAGGGGCTGAGCCGCGGTCAGTGGTTCGCCTCCCGGTTCGCCCTGGCCGCGTCGACCACGACCGTCCTCTCCGGCCTGCTCGCGGGAGTGTTCGCATGGTGGTGGCGACCGGCCGCCGACCGCAGCTACGGCCTGTTCTGGTACGACAACACAGCCCTGAGCGGCTCGGGCCCCCGCGTCGTCGCGGCCGCCCTGTTCGGCCTGGCAGCCGGCACACTGCTGGGCCTGCTGGCCCGCCGGCTCCTGGCAGCGATGGGCCTGACCCTGCTGGTGACGGCGATGACGACACTCCTGCTGGAGTGGACGCACTGGACCCGGCTACTGGTCCCGCCGCGCACCTATGTCAGCGCCGGCATCATCCCCAAAGCGCCGATGGGCGAGAAGTGGTCGACCGGCAACTACGGCCTGATCACGGCCTCCGGCCGCCACGACTCCGTGTTCAACTGCCCCTACCCGTCAGGTGCCCAGCTCAAGGAGTGCATGACGGCACACGGGTACGTGGCCCGCTTCTACGAGGCCAACCCGGCCGGTGACTACTGGGCCTTCCAGTGGACCGACACCGCGGTCCTCGGCGGCCTGGCCGTCCTGCTCACGGTGGTCACCGCACTGATGCTGCGCCGCCGCTTCTGACGTCGTCGCCGTACCGCCTCCCCCACACTCTTCCCCCCTTTTTCTTTCTCTGTACGGAGGTCGCTTCGCCATGCCCGCCGACGCCAAGTCGCCGAAGAAACTGCGCCACAACCGCGCCGCCCTCACCCACAAGACCGGTTACGCCCTGCGCCACCCCGGCCGGGTCGTCCCCTACCTCCGCCGGGCCGGCCGGGACGCGTGGCTGCGTCTCAAGCACCCCGACCACGTCGGCTACTACCGGGCCGTGATGGCCTCGGACACCCAGCGCAACCCGGAAGCCGCGGTCGGCAGCCAGACCCACGACCGCTGGCTGGCGCTCGGGCAGATGCAGTTCGACTACCTCCTCGAGCACGGGCTGCGACCCGAACACCGCATGCTGGACATCGGCTGCGGCAACTTGCGCGGCGGCTGGCGCTTCATCGACCACCTCGACACCGGCAACTACTACGGCATCGACATCTCGCCCGACATCCTGATGGCCGGCAAGAAGACCCTCGTCGAACGCCGCCTCCAGGACAGACTTCCGCATCTGACCATCTCCGGCGACCTCACCCTGGACTTCCTGCCCGGCGACCACTTCGACGTCGTCCACGCGCACAGCGTCTTCTCCCACTCGCCGCTGGAGGTCATCGACGAGTGCCTCGCCCACGTCGGCCGCGTGCTGACCGAAACCGGGTTCTTCGACTTCACCTTCGACCGCACCGAGGGCACCGAACACCAGGTGCTGCGCGAGGACTTCTACTACCGCACCGAGACCCTCGTGGCCCTGGCACAGCGGCACGGCCTGCACGCACGGTTCATGGAGGACTGGGAGAAGCGCCCGCACGGCCAGTCCAAAATACGCGTCAGCCGCTCGCCCCTCCCCACCGTCCGCTGATCCGGCCCCGGTTCCGACGTGCCGTCCCCCGAACCTCACCACGACCGGTCGCGCCTGACCGCGATAGACGGGCTTCGTGCGGTGGCAGCCGTGATGGTGGCCGCGTACCACTTCCTCGGCACGCCCACCCCGCACTTCTGGGGCAGGGCCGAGCTCCGCGATTCCGTCCCGCTCCTGCACGAGATCAGCCGCTACGGCTGGCTCGGCGTCGAGTTCTTCTTCCTCATCAGCGGATTCGTCATCTGCATGAGCTGCTGGGGACGGACTCCCGCACAGTTCGCCGTCTCCCGCATCTCACGGCTCTTCCCGGCCTACTGGTGCGCGGTACTCCTGGTCGTCCTGCTCGTCCTGGTCTCGCGGCTGGGCCACCAGCCCGCGGCCACGCGCATCGACCCCCGTACCGTCCTGGGGAACCTGACGATGGCCCCGGGACCGCTGGGGCTCGATCCGGTCGACGGAGTCAGCTGGACCCTGTGGGTGGAGGCACGTTTCTACCTGCTGATGGCCGCGCTGCTCGTCTTCGGCCTGTCCTACCGGCGGGTGGTGGCCTTCTGCGGAGCCTGGCTCCTGGCCGGTGTCCTCGCCCTTGAACTCCGCTCACCACTGCTCGACGAAATCGCACTGACTCGGTACACCGGCCTCTTCGTCGCCGGGATCGTGCTCTACCTCATGCACAGGTTCGGACAGAGCCTGCTGCTCTGGCTGCTGCTCGGTCTCGCCTGGTGCTACCAGCTCACCGTGCTCGAACTGCGGGTGGCCGACCATGCCGCCGTACCCCCTGGCGAGGGCCGGCCCTCCTGGGCCGTCTGCGCGGTCGTACTCACCCTCTGCCTCGGGCTGCTGGTCCTCGCCGGAATCGGCCCGCTCGCCGGGCTGCGATGGCGCTGGGCGGTCACCGCCGGGGCACTCACCTACCCCTTCTACCTCGTTCACCAGAGCCTCGGAATCCCCCTGGCCAAAGGCTTGATCCAGGTATTTCCGAGGCTGGGGCCACTGCCCTCGATGGCGCTGTCCGTCATCTGCATGGTGGGGCTGTCCCTGCTGGTCCACACCCTGGTGGAGCGTCGGCTCGGACGCCGTCTGAGGCATCGCCTGACGCTCGACATGCGGCCGCGGGACCTCGCGGCGCAGCCCACCCTCACCCGCACTCAGTAACCCCGGAATCCCCGAACCCCACCGAAGAAAGGTCTCGCATGCTCTTCAACGCGCGCATAAGACGGTCACGCATACTCATCGCCGTCGCGACAGCGGCAGCCGTCGCCGTGGCCGTCGCCGTGACCGTGGCGCTGACGGTCACGACCTACGATCACACCTCGCCACGCGCCGCCCGGGCCAAGGCATCGGGATCGGTCACCGGAAACGTCGACTGCCGCAAGGCGAAGTGCGTGGCCCTCAGCTTCGACGGCGGCCCCAGCCCGACGACTCCCAAGCTGCTGGACATCCTCAAGCAGCAGGGTCTGCACGCCACGTTCTTCGTGCAGGGCAAGGGGCACATCTCGAAGTACCCCGACATTCTGCGCCGCATCGCGGACGAGGGGCAGGAGATCGGCAACCACACCTGGAATCACAAGAGGCTGACCGACCTCGACGAGAACGGCGTCCGGCAGGAGCTGGCCCAGACCCAGAACGCCATCGAGAGGATCACCGGCACCAAGCCCGTCCTGATGCGTCCGCCGGAGGGCCGCACCAGCCGCAAAGTGGCCAAGGTGTGCCGGGAACTGGGGCTGGCGCAGGTGCTGTGGAGCGTCACCGCCAAGGACTACGAGACGACCGACTCGGCCCTGATCACCAAGCGGGTGCTCGACCAGACCCACCGAGACGGCATCATCCTGCTGCACGACCTGCACAAGGGGACCGTGCCCGCCGTCCCGGGGATCCTCAAGGCACTCAAGCAGCGCGGCTACACCATCGTCACCGTGTCGCAGCTGCTCGCCCCCGCCAAGCCCCAGCCCGGGATGGTCTACCGGCCCTGAGCCACCTCCACGGCGAGCCCGTACGCAATGCTCAGTACCTGTGGATCGCTGCCGGCCGGCGGATGGAGACGTACCCTCCCGATGGATCGATCAAGAGGTCATCGAGCAAGGCCGACATCGCCGCTTCGGTCGAGAAGGCTCGCCGCTGCTTCCGGTTCGGCTTCTCCTCGGCGCGAGTCGGCCGCGATGCCCAGACCGCCCACCGGGCACAACGGCCGACGCCGTTCTCCTGCTTCAGCAGACCCAGCGTGGACAACAGGAGCAGCCCGTCCACCGACAACGGCCAAAGCGAAGCGCCCACCCGGTCCGCCCCGCTCTGCAGAGCGAACGACCACTGCTGGGCATATGCAACATAAGGTATGAAATCTGCGAAACCGGCACGCAAGAAGCCGCACCCACGGGTGGCCAGACGGGAAGGGCCTGGCGAGCAACGGATTGCTTACCGGGCGTTCGACGGCGTCGCCGTGCCGGTCGGTGTCGGGCTGATACTCGGCGAGCGTCCGGGGCTGCTCCAGTTCGCGGGGATCGCGGTCGCCGTCACCGGGGTCGTCCTGGCGGGCGGCCCGCAGCTGCGCGGCGCGCCGGTCCAGCGCCGGACGATCCTGCTCACCCTGGTCTCGGCGGGCGGCTTCGGCACGGCGTTCGCGCTGATCACGGAGGCGTCCACCACGGTCACCGGCCTCTTCCTGGCCCTCTTCGTCCAGCGGCTGACCAACGTCGCGACGGGCGGCGCGGCCCTGTGGCTGTCCGTGCGGCGGGGCGCGCCCGCGCTCCCGGACGGCGGCTTCGACTGGTCCACGATCCCCGCGCTGGGCTTCGTCGGTCTCGCCGACGTCGCCGCCAACGGCACGTACTCGGTCGCCGCCCAGCACGGCCCGGTCACCGTCGCCGCGGTGCTCGCCTCGCTCTACCCGGTGGTCACCGCGCTCGCCGCCCGCGGCTTCCTCAGCGAGCGCCTTCGGGCCGTCCAGGCGGCGGGGCGGGGCCGGCGCTGGTGGGGACACTGCTGCCGGCCACCGGCTGAGTCAGTTCTCGCTCTCCAGGGCGGCGAGCCGCGCCACGCCCTCCTCGTCCAGCTCCGCCAGGGCGCGCAGCTGTTCCGGGGTCATGCCCTCCGGTATCGGCACCGGCGCGGGTGTGCGCAGCGGCGGCTGCCAGCCGGTCTCGGCGGTCCAGCGGCGTACCACCCGGGCGGGCGCGCCGGCCACCACGGCGTGGTCGGGGACCGCGCCCCGGACCACCGCGCCGGCGGCCACCACCACGTTCCGGCCGATCCGCGCGCCCGGCAGGATCACCGCGCCGGTGCCGATCCAGCAGCCCGGGCCGATCTCCACGGGCTCCATGCGGGGCCACTGCCTGCCGATCGGCTCGTGCGGGTCGTCGTAGGAGTGGTTGGTGGAGGTGACGTAGACGTACGGGCCGAAGTAGCAGTCGCTGCCGATGGTGACGGTGGTGTCGGCGATGACATGGCTGCCGCGGCCCAGGACCACGCCGTCGCCGATGCGCAGGATCGGGTCCGGGCCGAGGTCGAGGTCGGGCATCAGGCCCGCGGTGAGGGTGACCTGTTCGCCGACGATGCAGTGGGAGCCGAGGTGGATCCACGGTTCGCCGAAGACCGTGCCCAGCGGGAAGGCGAGGCGGGTGGCCTCGCCGATCGCGCCGAACCGGAAGCGGCCGGGGTGGTCGGCGGAGACGGAGCCCGTGCGCTGCACCCAGGCCCAGCCCGCGTGCACCGCGCGCTGGGCGAGGCGGTGGCACCAGGATGAGAACGTGTTCTTGGGCTTCGGCACGGGGTCACGGTACGCGGAGGGGGCCGCCGGCAAGAGGGCGGGCTGCTGTGATCTTCGCCCCAGGGGGTGAGCTAGGTTGCCGTGGACGTCGATGACGATGGGAGAGCGTGATGACGCAGAGGGCGCTGATCGTGGGGATAGGCGGGCGCGAGCCGAAGATCGAGGACGACGTGTTCGTGGCGCCGACCGCCTCGGTGATCGGGGACGTGACGCTGAAGGCCGGGGCGAGCGTCTGGTACGGCGCGGTGGTGCGGGGGGACACCGAGAAGATCACCGTGGGGGCGCAGGCGAACGTGCAGGACAACGTGACGCTGCACGCCGATCCGGGGTTTCCGGTGAGTGTCGGTGAGCGGGTGTCCATCGGGCACAACGCGGTGGTGCACGGGGCGACGGTCGAGGACGACTGCCTCATCGGGATGGGGGCGACGGTGCTGAACGGGGCGGTGATCGGGGCGGGGTCGCTGGTCGCCGCGCAGGCGTTGGTGCCGCAGGGGATGGTGGTGCCGGCGGGGTCGCTGGTCGCCGGGGTGCCGGCGAAGGTCAAGCGGAGTCTCTCGGAGGAGGAGCTTCAGGGGGTGACCCTCAACGGGACCCTGTATGCGGAGTTGGCGAAGGCGCATCGCGGGGTGCACGAATAGGTGGTACGGCGGGTGCGGGTGCGTGGGGGCTTGTCGCGCCCACGCGGCGGAGCCGCACATGGATACAGCCCCGCGCCCCTGAGAACATTCACTCCCCGGCGCTTACCGGTTCTGCTTCCTTCACCGTGATCTGAGCCTTCTTGGCCTTCCGCCGCACGATCAGCATGGAGGCGAGGCCGAAGAGGACCGCCAGCGCCAGGCCCACGTACGAGAACCTCTTCAGCCAGTCCTCCGCGACGATGCCGACGTAGTAGACCACCGCCGTCGTGCCGCCCGCCCAGCAGATGCCGCCGAGCAGGTTCGCCGTCAGGAACTTCCAGTACGGCATGTGGAGGACGCCCGCCAGGGGGCCCGCGAAGATGCGCAGGAGGGCGATGAAGCGGCCGAAGAAGACCGCCCACATGCCCCACTTCTCGAAGGAGCGCTCGGCGGTGGCGACATGGCCCTCGCTGAAGTGTCTCGGGAACTTCCGGCCCAGCCAGGCCAGCAGCGGGCGGCCGCCCTTGCGGCCGATCGCGTAGCCGATGGAGTCGCCGATCACCGCGCCCGCCGTGGCACAGGCGCCGAGCACGAACGGGTTGACGCCCGAGTGCTGGGAGGAGAGCAGCGCGGCGGACACCAGCACGATCTCGCCGGGCAGCGGGATGCCCAGGCTCTCCAGCCCGATGACCAGCGCCACCACTGCGTAGACGGCGACCGCCGGTACCGAGTCGAGCCATTCCTGGACGTGCACCGCCGGATCCTCCCCTGTCGCGTGCTGCGTACCCCAGGAAGGCTACCCGGTCGGCCGGGTACGGCCGTGCCCGCGGCACCGACCCGCCCCCCGGCCTTCGGTTTTCCGACATCCGGGTGTCACACGGGACGGGAAGGCTCCCCAGCGGTCCCGCACGCCTGCGGTCCCGCTCGCCTGCGGCTCCCCACCGCGGCCCGCCGTGGAAGGACAACGTCCCCGTGTCCTCACCGTCCTCACTGTCCTCGCCCTGCCCCGACGCGCCCGTGCGCGCCCTGTCGACGCCCTCGATGGCGGGCCGACCGCTCCGGCTCGCCCTGTGCCTGTCCCCGCTACTCATCGCGGCGGTCTGGGGGCTGACCAATCAGTCCCTGCTGTACGAGGGGATCGGCCGGCTCGCCCGCGCCGATCCCGCCTGGCTGCTGGCCGCGGGCGGTCTCACCTGCCTGACCTGGGTGGTGGCCGCCTGTATGCGGCAGGGTGCCGTGCCCGACCCGCTGCCGCCGGGGCTGCTGCTGGCCTCGCAGTTCGCCGCCGGCGCCGCCAACCACGCGCTGCCCGCCGGACTGGGCGCACACGCCGTCACCGTGCGCTTCCTGCGCACCCGGGGCGTTCCCCTGGAGCGGGCCACCTCCTCGATCGCGCTGTACTCGGTGGCCAAGTCGGGGGCGAAGACGGTCGTGCTGATCGTGTTCCTGCTGTCCTCGTCCGCCTGGCGACGGCTGGGCGAGCTGGTCCCGGACGGCGTGGTGCTGATCCCCGTCGCCGCCGTGCTCACCCTGGTGGGCGTGGCGACGGCGGTCGTACGACCGCTGCGGCGGCCGATCACCGGGATGGTGCGCTCCGCGCTCACCGATGCCCGGACGGTGCACGCCCGGCCCTCCCGGGTGCTGGCCCTGTGGGGCGGGGCGACGGCGATGCCGCTGGTGCAGGCGAGCGTGCTGGCCTGCACCGGGGAGGCGCTCGGGCTCGGGCTGTCGTGGGGCACCGTGATCTTCGCGTACCTGGCGGCGGGCACCGCGGGGGGTGCCGTACCGGTACCCGGCGGGGTCGCGGTGGACGCGGCGCTGGTGATCACGCTGGCCGCGTTCGGCTCCCCGGTCGCGGTGGCCACCGCGACCGTGATCGGTTACCGCGTCCTGACCGACTGGGTGCCGCTGCTGCCGGGCGCACTGGTGCTGTCGGCGATGATCCGCGCCAAGGTGCTCTGAGGGCTCAGTCGCGGCGGGCCACGATCCGGTAGGCGTTGGAGACGCGCAGCCGGTGCGAGAGCGGCCGTACGGCGAAGCGGTCCGCGAGGGTGCCGGCGATCAGGGCCGGGATCCCGGCGAGGAGCAGGGCGGCGCGTGCCGTCTTCTGCAGGGCGCCCGGCGGGCGGGGCAGCCAGGGGGCGTCCTCGCGCGGCGCGGTGTGGTCCAGGGCGAGCCAGACGGCGGCCAGCAGGTCGACGGGGTCGTGCGCCTCGGCGTGCTGCTCCGAGACCACCGTGAAGCCCAGCTCGGTGAGGCGGGCGCGGAGGTTGGCGACGGGGACGAAGTGCAGGTGCTGCGGCTGGAGCCAGGGCAGCCACCAGCGGCCGAGGAGACGGGCGTAGCGGCTCTCCGGGTCGGGGACCTCGATGAGCAGGTGGCCGCCGGGGCGTACCGTCTGGTGGGCGGCGCGGAGTTCGCTGTCGGGGTCGGTGCTGTGCTCCAGGTAGTGGAACATGCTGACCACGTCGTAGCCGGCGGCGAGGTCGGGGGCCAGCTCCGGGAAGGCGCCCCGGTAGGCACGCTCCACGCGGCCCTCGCGGGCGGCCAGTTCGACGCCGTCGGTGAAGTCGAGGCCGTCGAAGGCGGTGCCGGGCAGCACCTCGCGGGCGGCCTCGCAGAAGTGGCCGTGGCCGGTGCCGACGTCGAGCCAGTTCTTGGGGGTGGCGTCGTGCGGGAGCATGGACTCGGCGCGGCCCTGGTACATCTTGGTGCGGCCGCCGAAGGTGCCGCTCATCTTCTGTTCGCCGAGGCCGTCGTAGAAGTCGCGGTAGTAGAACTCCAGGCCCGTCTCGTTCAGGCGCGGGTTCTGGAAGGTGTGCCCGCACTCCTGGCAGCGGTCCAGGAGGAAGCGGCCGGGCTTGTGCTGGAGCAGGTCGGTGGTGCGCAGCCGGGTGGTCAGCCGGTCGGAGCCGCACCAGGGGCAGGTGGTGCGGCGGGGTTCGAAGAAGCGGTCGACGCCGTCGGCCAGGTCCCGCTGGTAGGCGGAGCGCAGCGCCTCGATGTCACTCTGCTTGCTCATCGGGTCTCCTGAATCGCGAGTCGACTGCCAGGTCTTCCAGGTGGGTTGCGGCGACCGGTGCACCGCCCGCCGCGCGGAACGCGGTGCGGATCCGGGCCGCCGCGGTGCGCGGGCCGGGCTCGTACAGGACGGTGTCGAGGGCCTCGCCCAGCCGCTGGGCGGTGACCCGGCCGAATCTGACCCGGACGCCCGCGCCGGCGTCGACGACCTGCCCGGCGATCACCGGCTGGTCGTCCCGGATGGGGGCGACGACCAGCGGGACGCCGTGCCACAGGGCCTCGCACACGGTGTTGTGCCCGGCGTGGCAGACGACCGCGTCGACCCGTTCCAGGAGCGGCAGCTGGGGCAGCGAGGGCAGGATCAGGATGTCCTTGTCGTCGGTCGCGGGAGGCAGGGTGCCTCCGGGGTCGGCCACCAGCGCCTGCACCCGGTGCGCGCGTTCGCGCAGGGCGGCCACGCACTCGGCCAGGAACCGTGCGCCGACGTCCGCGTTGGCGGTGCCGAGCGAGACGAGGACCCGCTCCCGGCTCGGGTCCAGCCACTCCCAGGGGAAGCCGTCGGCCACCGGCCGCTCCGAGATCGAGGGACCGACGTGACGGACCGTCATCTGGTCGGTGGGTCCGGCCAGTTCGGGGGTGGTGAAGGCGAGCGTCAGATACGGCGAGAAGCGCGGGTCGGCCGTGCCGGCCGGGTCGCCGATGCGGTCCCGGAGTTCCGCGAGCCGGGCCCGGAGCCACTCGGCGACCTTGGGGATGCCGTCGTAGGCGCCGCCGAACTCGGCGGAGGTGGTCGCGGAGGTCGCCCAGGGCAGGCCGAGCCGCTCGGCCACCAGGGCGCCGGCGAAGGCCTGCTGGTCGGCGACCACGGCATCGGGGCGGAAGTCGTCGACGGCCGCCCGGACGCCGGGCGCCATGGCCTCCGCCAGCGGGACCAGGAACCACTCCCACAGGAACTTCAGCGCCTCCGCGCCGCGCAGGTCCGCGGGCCGTTCGCCCTCGACCGTCCCCGCGCACGGGTACACCCGCGCCCGGGGTCCCGCCAGCCTGCGCAGCAGATCGGGGTCCGGGCAGACCCAGGCCACCCGGTGCCCGCGCGCGGTGAGTTCGGCGGCCACGCCGACGGCCGGGTTGATGTGCCCGACCAGGGGCGGGACGACGAAGAGGAAGCCGCTCACCGGACGCCGGCCGCCCGCGCCCCGCTGACCGAGTGGATCAGCTCCATGATGTGCCCGCCGACCGTGCCGGCCGCCTCGACCAGCACGGAGTGCTCGTGTCCTGGCAGCACCACCGACCGGAAGTCCGCCAGCAGTGCCTCCTTCAGCGGGACCACCTCCACCAGGTCCGAGTCACCGCCGTACACCCCGAGGACCGGGCAGCGTACGGCGCTGATCTGGTCCTCGGTCAGGACCCGGCTGGCCGGGATGTCCCGGCCGAGGGAGGTCTCGCGGGCGAGCCGGGCCGCGCCCTTGGCCAGGCGGGCGGTGTTGTGGCCGCGGTTCGAGGTGATCCAGGCGATCGCGTCCGACTCGTTGTGGGCGAGTTCGGTGACGACCCGGGTCAGGATTCCGCCGAGCTTGTCCGCCCAGGCGGCGGTGGCGGGCTCGGACTCGATCAGGGTGAGGCTGGCGGCGCGTTCGGGGTGGCGGGCCGCGTAGCCGAAGGCGATGGTGCCGCCGTAGGAGTTGCCGACGAGGTGGACCGGGCCGGTGATCGACAGCTGGTCGAGCAGGGCCTCCAGGTCGTCGATGTTGTGGTCGAGGGTGTAGCCGCCGGACGGACGGCCGCTGCGGCCGTGGCCGCGCAGGTCGTACATGACCACGTCCAGGCCGGAGACGGCGAAGGCGGGCGCCACGGTGAAGTAGTAGCTGGCGAGGCTGTCGGTGAGCAGCCCGTGGACCAGGACCACGGTGGCGACCGGGGTACGGCCCTGCCCCGGGCCCATTCTCTGCACGTGCAGCCGGATGTCTCCGGTGTCGACGATCGCCATGACTCAGCCCGCCTCCGTGGCCTTCAGGCTCCACACGACGTACTCCACCAGCCGGCCGACGGTCAGCCCGATGATCTCGTCGAACTCCATCCCGGCCAGGAACTCGGCGAAGTTGACCCGCTTCCCGTACCGCTCCTCCAGAAGTCCGGCGAGGGTGACCAGGTCGATGCTCTCCAGCTCCAGGTCGCGGTTGAAGGTGGTGCTCATGCCGATCTCGGCGTCGTCGTCGCCGTACTCCTCCAGGAGGGTGCGGAGCATCCGGGTGAGGTCGGCGAGCACCGCCTCCTCCTCGGCGCGGACTTCGGGCTGGGTCGGATTCATCGCGGGTCCTCCTCTGGGTCTGCGGCTGCCGGTCCGGTGGTCCAGGCCACGACGTAGTCGCGGTCCGGCAGTGCGGGGGGATTGCGGACCGGCGCGCAGTGCACCGGGTAGGCGCGTTCCAGGCGGCCGGAGACCAGCAGCCGGCTGCCGTCCGGGGCCGCCTCCAGGACGGCGAAGTCCCTCGGGCGGCCGTCGAATCCGGTGCCCTCCGCCTTGGCGACGGCCTCCTTGGCGGCCCAGAACCGGGTGAACCACAGCGCTGTGGAGCCGGTTCCGGAAAGTCCGTGCAGCAGGTGCAGTTCGTCCGCGCCGAGGGCGGCCGCCAGGGCGGCCGGGTCGCGTTCGGTGACCTCTTCGATGTCGATGCCCGGACCGGGTCCGGGCCGGTGCGGTCGTACGATCGCCACGGCCGCCTCGGCCCGGTGGGCGAGCGAGACGTCCAGCGCGGGCAGCGCGCGGCCGTGCACGCCGGTCACGTAGGGGCGGCCCAACTCGTCGTTGTGGACCCGGATCTCGGCCGGGAAGACGGGGCCCTCGCCGTGCTGCCAGAGCCACTGCCGGACCGCGTCCTTGGCGGCGATCCGGCCGAGCAGCCACTGTCTGCGGCCGCGCGGCGCGTGCTCGGCGTACTGCGAACGCTCCACTCCGCCCAGGGAGTTGCGCATGATCAGATCACGGGAGGCGAGGTCCGGCCAGCGTTCGTGGACCAGTGCGTAGCCGCCCGGTTGCGCCTCGGAGAGGGTGTTGCGGTCGGGGAAGCGCTCGACGGGGCGGGTCTGCGGGTCGTTGTCGAAGCGCCGGTCCTGCCAGCCCTCGATCCGGGCCCACACCCGGTCCTCGACGGTCAGCTCCACGTCCGCCTCCAGGACGGTGTCGGTGAGCGAGGTGATCCGCACCAGGCAGCCGACCTCGGTGCCGGGCGCGGGGTGCGGGCCGTGGAAGCGGGTCTCCCGCATCCCCACCGGGAAGACGACGGTCCGTTCGGTGCGGGTGGCCATGATCCAGTAGCCGAGGATCTGGCCGACGTTGTCGAGGAGGGCGCCGGGGGCGGCGGGCGTGGTGATCACGCCGCGGACGTGCCGGTCGCCGATCGCGGTGAGTTCGGTGACGCCCTGGAACGCCGGGCCGTGGAACATCCAGCGCTCGGAGTAGAGCTGGGCGGCGGTGTGGTCGGGGGTGCGTTCGGGGGCCGGCGGTGGGGTGGGGGCGGCGGCCGGGGGTGCGTGGCCGGGGGCGAGTTCGACGACCGCGCGGGCGGTGGGTCCGAAGGCGACCGAGACACGGCCGGGGCCCTCGGGGGTGACGGTGACCGGGACGTCGACGGGAGGCGTGGCGGTGAGCCAGCGGTCGAAACGGGCGCCGTGCACGGCCACCGCCCGCAGTCCGGTGGCCTCCTCGGCCGCGTCCATCAGGTGCCGGACGATGGTGGTGGCCGGGACGACCGGCCAACGGTCCTCGATGTCCGGCCAGCCGGGGCGTTGCGGGTAGAAGCAGTGGTCGAGCAGGTGGGGCATGGTGTCCGGGGAGACCCGGACGATGGTGGTGCGGGCCTCGGGGGCCGGTGGGGCAGGCGGGGCCGACGGAACCGGTGGAAGGGGCGGGGCCGGCGGAAGGGGTGAGGCCACGGGAGCCGGCGGGGCCGCGGGAGCCGACGGGGGCGTGGGAGCCGACGGGGCCGTTGTCCGGCGTGCGGTGAGGACGGCGACCGCCGTGTCCGCGGTGTCGCGCAGCAGCGCGCTGAGTTCGGCGGCGACCGGGACGCGGACGGCCAGGTCGTCGAGCGGGGACGGGCCGGTGGGGGCCTGCGTCCGCCCCAGCTCCGCGCGGAGCCGGTGCAGGACCGGGCCGTCCAGGGACACCAGGGCGCCGTCCAGGTCGAGACGGACGGGCGGGCGGTGCCGTACCGGCGTACGCGCGCCGCCCGTTCCGGGGACGACCGCCACGACGGCCGGTGCCACGGACGCGCCCGCCGTCCACAGCGCCGTCGCCACGCGCCGGAGCTGGGCGAGGCCCGAGCGGTGCGGGGAGTTGGCGGCGACGGCCAGGTGGTCGCGGTCGCCGAGGGTGTCGGCGATGAGGGAGGCCAGCTGGCCCGGGCCGGTCTGGACGAAGGTGCGGTGCCCGGCGGCGTACAGGGCCTCGACCAGCTGCCGGAACCGGACCGGCTCCAGCAGGTGCCGGACGAACAGCTCGCGTACCTCCGCCTCGGCCTGCGGGAAGGGGGCCGCGGTGGTGCCGGACCAGACCGGGACGGTCGGCCCGTGCAGCCGGAAGCGCTCGGCGGCCGCCTTGATGGGGGTCAGGTACGGCTCCAGCATCGGCGTGTGGAAACCGGACCGGAACGGCAGCACCTGGCACAGCACACCGTCGGCGCGGAAGGCGCGGACGAAGTCGGCCACGGCCCGGTCCGGACCGCAGACCATCGACTGGCCGGGCGCATTGTCGTGGGAGAGGACGATCCCGGCGTCCGCCCAGTCGTCGTCCAGGGCGGCCAGGACCCGTTCGGCGGGTGCGCCGACGGCGGCGAAGGCGAGGCCCGGGACGGTGACCGCGTCGGGGTCGAACTCGGCCATGAACGCGTCCACCTGGTCGCCGGAGTAGAGACCGGCGGCCACCATCGCCGTCCACTCGCCGACGCTGTGCCCGGCGACGGCGTCCGGGACCACGCCCATCCGGCGCAGCGCGGTGTCCAGGAGCCGCCCCACGCCGACGACACCGAACCCATGACGGCCTACGTCACCGACCTTGACGTCCTGAGCGGCGGGGCCGATGACGGTGGGGAGGCCGAAATGCGCGGCGATGTCGTCGACGCGGGGAGTGAACTCGCCTTCCAGACCGGGGAAGACGAAGGCCAGCTTGCCGGTGTCGAGGAGCGGGGCGGGCCGGAACCACACGTCGTTGCGGCCCTGCCAGGCCCGGCCCTTGCCGACCGCGCGGCGGGCCAGGGCGAGCCGTTTGGCGGTGGGGTCGACGATGCCCAGGCGGGCCGGACCGGCCTCCGGGTGGGTGCGGTCGGGGGCGAGACCGGCGACGAGGACGGCGGAGTCGTCGGCGGCGAGGGCGGCGGCGAGCTGTTCGGGGGTGCGGGCGGCGAGGAGGAGGATGCGCTCGGGCTCGGTGACGGACGTGACGTGCGTGACGTGTGCGACGGTGGCGGCACGCTCGCCGGGTGCCTCCTCCAGCACCACGTGTGCGTTGATCCCGCCGAACCCGAAGGCGTTCACCCCGGCCCGGCGCACCGGCTGGTCGGGGCTGGTCTCCCAGGGCTCGGCCCGGTCCAGGGTGCGGAAGCGGGTGTCCGCGAGGGCCGGGTGCGGGTCGTCGCAGTGCAGGGTGGGCAGCAGGGTGGTGTGGTGCAGGGCGAGGGCGGCCTTGACCAGGCCGGCGATTCCGGCGGCCGGCATGGTGTGGCCGATCATCGACTTCACGGAGCCCAGCACGGCCCGCTCGTCGCCACCGCTCGGCCCGAACACCTCGGCGAGGGTGGTGAGTTCGGCCCCGTCGCCGGCCGGGGTCGCGGTGCCGTGCGCCTCCAGGAGCCCGACGGAGCGCGGGGCGGCGGGGTCGAGACCGGCGGCCCGCCAGGCCTGGCGTACGGCGTGGGCCTGGCCGCCGGGGTCGGGGTTGACGAGTCCGGCGGTACGGCCGTCGCTGGCCACGCCGGTGCCGCGGATGACGGCGTAGACGCGGTCGCCGTCGCGTTCGGCGTCGGCGAGCCGCTTGAGGACGACGACGCCGGTGCCCTCGCCGATGAGGATGCCGTCGGCGTCGCGGTGGAAGGGGCGGATGCGCTGGCTCGGGGAGAGCGCGCGCAGCTGGGAGAAGACGCTCCACAGGGTGATGTCGTGGCAGTGGTGCACTCCCCCGGCGAGCATCAGGTCGCAGCGCCCGGCGGTGAGTTCGGTGACCGCCTGGTCGACGGCGACCAGCGAGGAGGCGCAGGCCGCGTCCACGGTGTAGGCGGGGCCGCGCAGGTCGAGGCGGTTGGCGATCCGGGATGCGGCGAGGTTGGGCACCAGGCCGATCGCCGACTCGGGGCTGGCGGGCCCGAGCCGCTCGGTGAACGCCTCCCGCACCCGGGCCAGTTGGCCGGGGGTGAGATCGGGCACCAACTCGCCGAGGGTGCGCACGAGTTGCCCCGCCGTCCGGACCCGCTGGTCGAGCCGGACCAGACCGGGCGTGAGATAGCCGCCCCGGCCCAGGACCACGCCGATCCGGTGCCGGTCGGGCAGCCGGTCCTCGCCGCCGGCGTCGGCGATCGCGGCGGCGGCCACGTCGAGGGCGATCAGCTGGTCGGGCTCGGTGCCGTCGACGGAGTTCGGCATGATGCCGTACCGGGTGACCTCCACCTCGGCGAGGCCGTCCACGAAGCCGCCGCGCCGGCAGTACACCTGGTCGGGGACGGCGGGCCCGGCCGCCGAGCCGGGCCGGTAGTAGTCCGCGTCCCAGCGACCTTCGGGCACCTCGCCGATCGCGTCCACGCCGTCGCGCAGGTTTCTCCAGTACGCGTCGAGGCCTGCGGCGCCGGGCAGCAGCACCGCCATGCCCACGATCGCGACCGGTGTCTGGCGGTCGTCGGTCATGTCACCAGCCCGACGCGGTGTAGACGACGGCCCGGACGGACTCCGCGCCCCAGGCCAGCTCGCGCAGCAACGCGGCGGCGCCCTCGTCGGGGTCGATCAGCTTGATCCCGCGCCGGGCGTACTCGCGCCCCAGCTCCGGGCTGACCATGCCGGTGTGGCCGCCGGTGGGCGCCCATGGACCCCAGTGCACGGTCAGCGCCCGGTTGCCGGTGCGGTCCGCCCAGTCGGCGCCGAGGCTCTCCAGGGCGTCGTTGGCGGCGGCGTAGTCGGCCTGGCCGCGGTTGCCGAGGACGGCGGAGATGCTGCCGAACAGCACCGCGAAACCGGGCCCGTTGGGCAGCTCCTCGAGGGCGGCGAGCAGGGTGGCCGCGCCGGCCGTCTTCGTGCCGTAGACCCGCTGGAAGGACTCCGGGGTCTTCTCGGCGATCAGCCGGTCCTCGATCACGCCGGCCGCGAAGACGACCCCGTCCAGGCGGCCGTGGTCGGCGTGGATCTCCTTGACGGCCTGGAGCGCGGCGTCCCGGTCGCGGAAGTCCACGGCACGGTAGCGCGCCTCGCTGCCGAGCGCGGCGAGTTCGTCCAGGGTGGCGGTGATCTCCCGCTGGGCGAGGACCAGTTCGGTCTCCCGGTTGACCTCGGCGGGCTTGAGTCCGCCCCTGGCCGCGAGGGCCGCGCGGAGTTCGGCGGGGGTACCCGCGGCGGCGGTGTCCAGGGCCTCGGGGCCGGTGGGCGCGGGGGTCCGGCCGAGCAGTTCGACACGGCACCGGCAGGCGGCGGCGAGGCCGGCCGCGAACTTCGCGGTGATGCCCCGGGCCCCGCCGACCAGCAGCACCACGGAGTCCCGGTCGAGGCCGAGCGCGGCGGCCTCGGCGGCCCCCTCCCCGGCCGGTCCGGCGCCAGTGCTGCCGAGCGGGCCCAGCGGCACCTCGGTCAGCTCCAGCCCCTGCCGGCCGGCGGCGGTGCGCAGGACGACGGGGGCCGGCTCGGGTGCGAGCAGTTCGGCGAGCAGTGCTTCGGCGACGGCGGCCGGTGCGGTGTCCGCGAGGGTCACGACGCGGGCGACCGTCTCCGGGTACTCGCGGGCGACGGTACGGAACAGCCCGTGCAGCCCGGCCGAGCGGGCCGCGTCCTCGCCCGCGGCGGGCCGGGCGGCCAGCAGCCAGCGCGGGCCGCGCGCCAGGGCCGCCCGCAGCACGGGGAACGCGTCCGGCAGCACGGGCGTGTCACCGCCGGGCAGCGCGCCCAGGTACAGCACCCCGTCCACGGTTCCGTCCGCCTCGCCGAGCCGGTGGTCCGGGCCGACGGTCAGGCACTCGGCGCCGTACGCGGAGAGCCGCTCCGCCAGCTGGGCGCCGTCCCCGAGGATCACGAACCGCCTGCCGGACAGCAGGGCGGCCGGGTCGGCCGCGGCGGCCGGCTCCGCCAGCGCGACGGGACGCATCTCGAACCGCTTCGGCGCCTCGCCCGGGGGGACCTCCTCGGCCGTCGCGGCCGCTGCCGCGGGCTCGGCCGCGGCGTCCGTCCGGTCGGTGGTGGTGCCGGTGGTGGCCGTGGCCGATTCCTCCTGCTGCCCGCCGCTGTCGACCCGCGCCTTCAGCCATCCGGTGACGGCCGCGGCCGTCCGCGCCTTGGCCAGTTCCTCCAGCTCGGCGTCGTCCAGGGTCTCCGCCCCGCCCGCGATGCCGAGCCGCTTCGCCAGCTCCCCGGCGATCTCGGCCCGTTTGATCGAGTCGATGCTCAGGTCCGCCTCCAGATCGAGGTCGGGCTCGATCATGTCGACGGGGTAGCCGGTGCGCTCGCTGATGATCTCCAGGACCACCCGCTCGACGTCGGTCTCCGCAGCCGCCGCCACGGCGGGCGCGGCCGGCCCGGCCACCGGTTCCGGCTGGGGTACGGCGATTTCGGCGGGCGCGAGTGCGAGAACGGGGGCGGGCGCGAGCTGCTGCGGCGACACCGGCGCGGCGGGTACCGCCCCCGGTGCGGCCCCGAAGTAGGTGAGCAGCACATCGCGCTGCGCGGCGATCATCTCCCGGCTGGTGCGCAGGAATTCGGAGATCAGCGCGTCCCGGTCGGCGGGGGCGCCGTGCGGCTGGTTCGTCGTCACAGTCGTCTCCACGACTCGTCGGGCCGGTGCGAGGGCACCGGGCAGGAGGTCTCCGGCGGCGGTGCGCACGAGCTGTCCGTCGACCGTCCAGCCGGGCCGTTTGGGCACGGGGGTGCGGACCGCGTCCACGGCGTCACGGCCGCGCAGCAGCCAGGCGGTGCGTACCGGTGCCCCGGCCACGGCCAGCCGGGCGAGTGCGTCGAGCCAGCCGCGCAGCCCGCTGTCGGCGCGGGGTTCGCAGGCCACCGTGGTGTGCGGGCGGTCGCCGAGGATCTGCCCGACGAGCCGGGTGAGGACGGTGCCGGGCCCGGCCTCGACGAAGACCCGCGCTCCGGCCTCGTACATCGCCTCGATCTGGGCGGCGAAGGCGACGGGCGAGCCGATCTGGGCGGCGAGTTCGGCGCGTACGGCACCGGGATCCGGCGGGTAGGGGGCCGCCGTGCGGTTGGACCACACCGGGAACTCGGGCGGTCGTACGGCCGTCTCCGCGAGGACCTCCGCGAACCGGTCCCCGGCGCCGGCGACCACCGGGCTGTGGAAGGCGCAGGCCACCGGGATCCGCTTGGCGCCGAGCCCGCCCTCGCGCAACAGCCGTACGGCTTCGGTCACTTCTTCTGTGGGACCCGAGATCACGCTCTGCTTGGGCGAGTTGTGGTTGGCGACCACGACCGAGTCCGGGACCGAGGCGGTGCGCAGCGCGCGCTCGACGTCCTCGGCCGCGCCGGACACGGCGGCCATGGTGCCCGGTTCGTCGCCCGCGGCGGCCAGGATCGCGGCGGCCCGTTCGGCGCTCAGCTCCAGGAGGGTCTCGGGGGTGAGGGCGCCGGCCGCGGTGAGGGCGACGAGTTCGCCGTAGCTGTGTCCGGCGGCCATGTCGGGGCGGACCCCGGCCGCCGTCAGCAGGGCGTGTGCCGCGAGGCCGGTGATGCCGAGGGCGGGCTGCGCGGCCCGGGTGTCGGTGAGGGCGGCCCGGTGGCGCTCCCGGGTGGCGTCGTCGAAGGCGGTCGGCGGGTAGAGGGAGCCGGCGTGGGCCCGGCCGAGCTGGAGGTAGTGCTGCAGTTCGGGGAAGGCCACGAGGAGGTCGGCGAGCATGCCGGGGCGCTGGCTGCCCTGGCCGGGGAAGAGGAACGCGACCTTCGCGTCGGTGTCCGCCTGCGGATCGGCCAGATGGAGGCCGGCGGCCGCGTCATGCTCCCCCGCGAGGAGCCGCCGCAGCTGCCCGGTCAGCTCGTCCGGGTCACGCGCCACCACCGCGGCCCGCACCGGCTCGTGCGAGGAGTCCGAGCGGCGAGCGGCGGCGAGCGCCAGGTCACGCAGCCGCCACGACCCGGTCTCGGCGGCCCGCAGGATCTCCTCGACGCCCCGGTGGGCGGCCTTCTCGTCCCGTCCGCGGAAGAGGAACAGCTCGGCGGGCCAGAGGTCCAGCCCCTGCTCCGGCGGTACGACGCTGTCGTAGGCGCCCAGCACCACATGGAAGTTGGTGCCGCCGAAGCCGAACGCGCTGACCCCGGCGACCCGTTCGGCGGCCGGAGCGGCCCACGGCCGGGCCTCGGTGTGGAAGACGAACGGGCTGTCCTCCTCGTTCCAGGCCGCATTGGGCCGGTCGAGGTGCAGGGTGGGCGGCTTGACGCCGGTGTGCAGGGCGAGGGTGGTCTTGATCAGTCCGGCGAGTCCGGCAGCGCACTTGGTGTGCCCGATCTGGGACTTGACCGAGCCGAGCGCACAGCCGCCGTTCTCGGTGCCCGCTTCCGCGAACACCTCGCTGAGGATGGTGAGTTCGGTGCGGTCGCCGACGACGGTGCCGGTTCCGTGCGCCTCCACCAGGCCGACCTGCGCCGGCGAGACACCGGCGTTGCGGTACGCGCGGAGCAGCGCGGCCCGTTGCCCCTCGGGGCGCGGTGCGGTCAGGCCCAGGGAGCGGCCGTCGCTCGACGAGCCGAGCCCCTTGATCACGCCGTAGATGCGGTCCCCGTCGCGTTCGGCGTCGGCCAGCCGCTTGAGGACGACGCAGGCCACGCCCTCGCCGAGCGCGATGCCGTCGGCGGAGCCGTCGAAGGCGCGGGAGCGGCCGGTGGGCGACAGGGCGTGCACCGAGGAGAAGAGGACGTAGTCGTTGATGCCGTTGTGCAGGTCGGCGCCGCCGCACAGCACGACGTCGCTGGTGCCGGCGGTGAGTTCCTTGCAGGCGACGTCGACGGCGGCCAGCGAGGAGGCGCAGGCGGCGTCCACGGTGTAGTTGGCGCCGCCCAGGTCGAGGCGGTTGGCGATCCGCCCGGAGATGACGTTGGCGAGCATGCCCGGGAAGGAGTCCTCGGTGAGCCGGGGCAGCTGCTCTTCGAGTCCGTCGGGGACCTTGCCGTAGTAGGAGGGCAGTACGGCGCGCAGGGTGGCCGCGTTGGAGAGGTCGCTGCCGGCCTCGGCGCCGAAGACGACCGAGGTGCGCGAGCGGTCGAACTCCCGTCCCCGGGTGCCGTATCCGGCGTCGTCCAGGGCACGCCGGGCGGCCTCCAGGGCGAGCAGCTGGACCGGTTCGATGTGGCCGAGGGAGGCGGGCGGGATGCCGTAGCTCAGCGGGTCGAAGGGGATGGGGGGCAGGAAGCCGCCCCATTTGGAGGTGGTGTTGCCGTCGGCGTGGTGGACGGCCGGGTCCCAGCGTTCGGGCGGGACCTCGGTGACGGCGTCGTGTCCGGCGACCACGTTCGCCCAGAAGGTGGCGAGGTCGGGGGCGTGCGGGAACATGCCGGCCATACCGACGATCGCGATGTCGAGCGGGGCGGGGGCGGGCGGTTCCTCGTGCGGTTCGGGGGCCGGCCGCCGCCGGGCCAGGAAGTCGGCGGCACCGTCGGTCACGGCGTGGTGCAGGGCGGCCACGGTGGTCGTCGCCGAGCGCAGCACGGCGACCTCGCCGGCCATGAACATCCCCTCGTTGAGCTGCCGTTGCTCGTCCACGGGCGTCAGCTCGCCGCCGTCCGCGCGGTCGACGCCCTTGCTGGCGATGCGCAGCCGGCCGACGTTGAGCCGCTCCAGTTCCTCCCACAGCTGCCGGTCCGGTACGCCGTTCGCCCGCAGTTCCGCCTCGCGCTTGTGGTAGTCGAGAGTGAAGGGGCTGGGCACGCAGCGGGTGGCGTGGCCGGGTGCGGTCTCCAGGAGGGCGGTCGAGGCGGCGGCCCTGACCTGGCGCTGGAAGAGGGGCTGGATCGCGCCGCGGTCCACGGCCTCCTCGGTGAACAGGTAGGCGGTGCCCATGAGCAGGCCGACGGCCGCGCCCCGGGCGGTCAGCGGCGCGGCGAGCGCGGCGACCATCGCGGCGGAGCGTTCGTCGTGGATGCCGCCCGCGAAGAACACCTCCAGGCCTTCGGCCTCCGGGAAGTCCTCCAGTACGGCGAGTTGGGCCTCCCAGAGCGGGAAACTCGCGCGCGGTCCGACGTGACCGCCGCACTCGGAGCCCTCGAACACGAACCTGCGGGCCCCGGCCTCCAGGAACTGCCGCAGCAGTCCCGGTGAGGGCACATGCAGGAAGGTGCTGATCCCGGCCCGCTCCAGCGCCTCCGCCTGGGCGGGGCGGCCGCCCGCGATGATCGCGTGGCTGGGCCGCAGTTCCCGTACGGCGTCGAGTTGGGCGTTCCTGAGTTCCTCGGGGGCGAAGCCGAGCACGCCGACGCCCCAGGGGCGGCCGTCCAGTGCGGCCTTGGCCTCGGTGAGCATCTCCCGGGTGCGGGCGCCGTCGGCGAGGGCCAGCGCCAGGAAGGGCAGTGCTCCGTCGTCGGCGACGGCCGCGGCGAAGGCGGCCCGGTCGCTGACCCGGGTCATCGGGCCCTGGGCGACGGGCAGCCGGGTGCCGAGGGCGCGGCTCATGGCGGAGGTGGCGGGCCGCACCGCGTCCGGGGCGACGGCGCCGCTCTCCCGGATCGCCGCCGTCAACTCCCGTACGGTCCGCCGTACATCGCCCCACCGCTCGGCGAACCGGGCGGCGAGGAAGCCGTCCTGTCCCACCGGCAGCAGCTGGGTGCGCAGGTCCTCGGCGCCGAGCAGCGCGGCGACCGCGGCCGGGTCGTCGGCGGGCGGGCGCACGGCGTCCGGGCCGCGCCGGTGCAGTACCCGGTGACCGGCCACGACGGCCGTCTCGGAGCCGTCCAGGGAGCGCAGCACGGCGGCCGTCGCCTCGGGCAGCCGGGACTCGGCGAGCAGGGCCAGCTGGCTGTCCAGGACGACTCCGGCCGCTCCGCCGGCCACCGCGGCCGCCGCGGTACGCGGCCCGATGCCTCCGCAGGCCCATACCGGTACGTCCAACTCGGGCGCGTCGAGCAGCTGTTGGAGCAGGACGAAGGTGCTCAGGCCGCCGACCCGGCCGCCGCTCTCGGCACCGCGGGCGATCAGCCCGTGCGCTCCGGCCGCGACCGCCTCGCGGGCCCCGGCCAGATCGGTCACCTCGGCCACCACACGGCTGTGCGGGTCGAGTTGGCCGACGGTCCAGGGTGCGCCTGCGGCCAGGACCACCGTGTCGGGTGCCGGGCCGAGGTCCTGCGGGGTGAGCGCGCAGCCGGGGGCTACCCGCACGCCGTACGGTGCCGGCGCGGCCCGTTTCAGCCGGGCCAGCGCCTCCCGGGTTCTTCGGTCACCGCGCCCCAGGTCCAGGACACCGAGTCCGCCGGCGGCACAGACCGCGGTGGCGAGCCGGGCGTCGGGTTCTCCGAAAGGGGTGATGCACATGATCAGGTCGACGGCACGCACAGGGGACGTCATGATGCTCCGAATAATCGGGAGGACAGCACGGTGGGGGATGTGTGCGGCGGAGAGCTCGGGGTGAGGCCCCCGGAAACTAGCGAGTTCATTACTCGCGGGTCAATAACGGAACGGCCCTATGGCGCCCGGGGGTATTGATTCGGCCAGTCGGGGGAATTCACCGCAAGAGCCGAAAATCCGAGCAATCCACTGCACCGGAACGGCCGTCGAACCGGTGGAGCACAGGCGTCACACCATCACAAGACCGTCAAAGCGCCCCGGTCATTCACCCGGCACTCACCCCGGCGCAACACCCCGTGCGGCCGCGCCGAGCTCTGTAAATTCCGGATGACTTCGGTCCGCTGGCTCGATCGTGGCACACCGGAAACGCGTGGCGCTCGTCCCTGCACGAAGCCTGCACCAACCCTGACCCAAGCCTGACAAAAACGTGTCGCCAAGTGTATTACTTCACATGAAACGTGCGATGGGGAAAATCCTTGTAAACCCTTGAAGTAAAGCGGTCGGAGAGCCTTCGCCCGCCGACCGCCCATTGACACGGATTCAGTGATCTCAGTCGCTCACCCGTGCGCCGGTGCGCAGCCGCAGGTCGCCCGACGAGGCGCCCACCCAGACGGTGCGCCGTCCGGTGCCGAGCGTCCAGCGATGGCGCCGGGCGTCCCACGACGACAGGGTGCGCGCGGCGACCCGCACGGTGACCCGGCGCCGCTCCCCCGCCCGCAGCTCCAGCCGCCGGAACCCGCCCAGCACCCGTACCGCCTGGTCGAGCCGGAGGTCGGGCGAGGGTCCGACGTACACCTGCGGCACCTCGACCCCCGTCCTGCGCCCGGTGTTGCGCACGCCGAACGTCACCTCCAGACCGCCGCGCGTCCAGCGCGCCTGGGCGTCGGAGTAGGAGAAGGAGGTGTACGACAGTCCGTGCCCGAAGGGGAAGAGGGGCCGCACGCCCTGCGCGTCGTACCAGCGGTAGCCGACGTGGATGCCCTCCGAGTACTCCTCGGTGCCGTCGACGCCGGGGTAGCGGCGCGGGTCGCCGGCGACCGGGTGGTGGTCGTCGTCGACCGGGAAGGACTGGGTGAGGCGCCCGCCGGGGTCGCTGTCACCGAAGAGCACGGCGGTGGTGGCGGCCGCGCCCTCCTGGCCGGGGTAGTACATCTGGAGCACGGCCCCGGTGTCCGCGAGCCACGGCATCGAGGTGGACGACGAGGTGTTGAGGACGACGGTGGTGCGCGGGTTGGCCGCGGTCACCGCCCGGATCAGCTGCTCCTGGTGGCCGGGGAGGGCGAGGGTCGTGCGGTCGAGGCCCTCGGTGGCGTCCTCGTAGGCGAACAGCACGGCATGGCGTGCGGCGCGGGCCGCACTGACGGCCTCGGCGACGTCCTGGGCCCGGGTGGCTCCGGTGATCCGGCGCAGCCGGAACAGCAGACCGGAGTCGCCGCCCGCCGCCGTGATCTTCAACTTGTGTACGCCCTTGGCGAGCCGGAGGGTGGCGCGGCGGACGCCGAGGCCGTCGGGGGCGACGGCGACGAGCCCGCCGGAGAAGTACTCGCCGTATCCGGGCGCGAGGGGGAACAGGTCCGCGCCGTCCAGCAGGACCGTGGGCCGGGCGGTGGCCGCGGAGGAGAAATGGAGGATGAGATTCCACTCGTCGGTCTCGCCCACGGTGAGCGTGCCGTCGTACTCCCAGGTCTTCCCGGCGGCGACCTGCTGCCCCTCGCTGTCGAGGGCGGGGCTGAGGGCGGTCGCGGGCACCGCCTTGCCGAAGAGGTCCTCGCCGAGTGTGTAGGTGACCGTGCCGTGCGCCCGGGCCCTGATGGCGTCGAGGGGGCTGCCGGCGTGGTCGGGGACGACATGGGCGCTGCCGCCGCCGCTGACGAAGGGCAGACTGCCGGTCGGCCCGATCACCGCGATGCCGCCGCCGTCCAGGGGCAGGGTGCGGCGCTCGTTGCGCAGCAGGGTCGCGCCCGCCTTGGCCACCTCCAGGGCCACGGCCGCGCCCGCCTCGGCGTCGCGGCCGGGGCGCGGCGGGGCGCTGCCGTCGAGGAGGCCGAAGCGGTCCATCACCGAGAGGATCCGCCGTACCGCCCGGTCGAGGTACTTCTCGGCCACGCTGCCGTTCTGTACCGCGGACTTGAGCGCCGTACCGAAGTACGTCCCGTCGGGCATCTCCATGTCGAGGCCGGCGGTGATCGCGGCGACCGTGCTGTGCGCGGCGAACCAGTCGGTCATCACCCAGCCCCGGAAGCCCCACTGGTCGCGCAGGATGTCGGTGAGAAGGGTCTTGTTCTCGCAGGCGAAGGTGCCGTTCACCTTGTTGTAGGCGCCCATGACCGCGCCGGTGCCGGCCGCCACCGCCGCCTCGAAGCCGCGCAGCTCGATCTCGTGCACGGTCTGTTCGCCGGCGTGCACGTCGATCGAGTTGCGGTCCTTCTCCTGGTTGTTGAGCGCGAAGTGCTTGACGGTCGCGATCAGGCCCTCGCCCTGGATACCGCCGATCTCGGCGGCGACCAGGTCGGAGGCGAGCAGCGGGTCCTCGCCGAAGGTCTCGAAGTTGCGGCCCGCGTAGGGGGTGCGGATGAGGTTGACCATCGGGGAGAGCAGGACGTCCTGGCCGAGGGCGCGGCCCTCGCGGCCGATCACCTGGCCGTAGCGGCGGGCCAGCCCGGGGTCGAAGGCGGAGGCGAGCAGGACGGGGGCCGGCAGGGCGGTGGCGTGTTCGGTGATACGGACGCCGGCCGGGCCGTCGGCGAGTCTGAGGGGCGGGATGTCCAGCCGGGGGACGCCGGGCACGTAGCCGGCCTGGCCGAGCGAGTCGGGGTCGGTGGCCCCGTGCAGCAGGGAGATCTTCTCGTCCAGCGTGAGTCTGGCGATCAGCCGCTCGACCCGGGGGCCGGCTCCGGCCTCGGGCCCCCCGGCCGCCGCGGCGGCGGTGAGCGGGACGAGTCCGCCGGTGGCCGCGGCGGCGACCGCGACGGCACCGGCCGTCAGGCGCAGGGCGGATCGTCGGGAGACGGATTCGGACATGAGCCGTCACTCCTTCGGTGTGCGGGCACGACGATGTGGACCGCGAAGGCGCGCCCGGGCACCCGGACCGCGTTCGGCATGTGAACGCACCATCCGCCACACGACCTTGACGAACCGTCAACCGCACCACCGGCGCGTCGGAAACGTAGATCCGGTGGTGACTCGTGTCAACGATCTGAACAGAAAACGGCCCGGAGCCGACAAGAACCGAAAACGGAGGGCCACTTCACACCGTGGCCCTCCACCGATCCGCACGCCGGACCTCCACCGCCTCAGCGTGCGGCCCTCCACCGGCCGGCTAAGCGGGTCCGGCGAAGCCCGCTCCGGTTGGGCGACGCCCTGAAGGGGCGCTGGGGGCGCCCCCGGCCGAAGGCTGGGGGAGGAACTGAGCGACCAGCCACGACGGCGCCGCAGTCGACTGACGGCATATCGCGGCACTTCCAGCGGAGCGCTTAGCCGAGCAGGCTTCCCACCCCGCTCACGACATCCGTCACCGTGGCCGGCACGGCCTCCAGGACGTCGCCGACCGTCCCGGCGAGGGTTGCGACGGGCTCGGGCTGCCCCTGCGGCCCGGGCGGCACGACCGGCGCGGGACCGTCATGGGTGCCGACCTGCGCGACCCGTGTGCTGTACGGCTCCTGCGGGCTCCCGGGCGCCTGCGGCGGGGCCTCCGGATCCGGCGGGGGCGCGGGGAGTTCCGACCTCTCGTCCTTCTTCGGTCCGGATGGCGCGGAGTGCGTGGCGCCCGGCGTCACCGGCTCGCCCCCGCCGCCCGACGCCAGCTCCCAGCGCTGCCGAAACGATCCGTCACGCCGGGCCACGACCACCTTCGTGCCGTCCACGGCCAATGCGAGGTCCTTGTCCCAGCGCAGCAGGAGCTCACCGCGGACCGTCAGGTCGTACGACACCTCGCCCGCGTGCACCAGGCAGCCGGAGACCACGACCCTGCGCGCGCCCGGGTCGGCGGCGAGGCAGAGGCTGGGGTCGAGCGCGCTGCGCAGCAGGCCGTCGTCCTGGTACGACCACTGCTGGGACCCGGCGTCCGCACACTTGCCGAGCCGCAGTTCGGCGCCCAGGCGCGGCCGGCCGCCGCGCACGTCCAGGCAGAGCCCGGCATCGAGGCTGCGCAGCCTGCCGTGGGCGATCTCGACGGGCTCGCCCGCGGAGGCCGGGGACGGGGAGGTCCCGGCGGACGCCTTCCGGTCCGGGCCCGGCTGGGTGGTGCTGGTGCTGGGAGCGCCCCAGGTGGTGGTGCCGGGGTGCGGGACACCGTTGTCGTCGGACCAGCCCCTGGCCACGAGCACGGTGGCGAGCAGCGCGAGGGAGACCAGGCCGGCCCCGGCCAGCAGGGCCTTGCGCCGGCCGGACTCGGACACCGTGCGGTGCCGGCCGCCGGGCACCGCCGCGGGCTCGGGTTCGGTGGTGGCCGGCCAGGCCTCGACGGCGCCGTGGCCGGGCCGTGAGTCGAGATAGCGGCGGGCGCCCCAGCCGAGCACGGTCTCCGCGAGCAGCACCTCCAGGCCGCCGTCGAAATGGCTGAGCTGCTCGGCGGCGTGCCGACAGAACCGGCACACCGTCAGGTGCTGTTGCACATCGGGGAGCAGAGAACCGCCCCGGCGAATGGGGACGTCGAGGAGACGGTTGTAGAAACGGCATTCCTTCGAAGGCGCGAGTTCCCGGTGGGCGCGTACCAGGCCGACCCGGAATTGTTCACGGGCCTGGTCGAGGGCGGCCGCCGCGGTAGGGGTGTCGACACCCAACAGACCGGCGGGTATGTTTATGGGTTCGGCTTCGGCCTCGGTGTGCCAGAGGAGGCATTGCGAGGCGCCGGGAAGAGCCTGGAAAGCGCGTTCTGCGAGTTGCCGTCTTTCCGGGGTGCCCGGTCTCGCGGCGCTGAGTCCGCGGCCGCCGGTGGTTTTGCGCAGTTCCGGTACGACCACGGAAATGGCTTCGTCGGCCGCCCAGGCGCGGACCGTCTCCCGTACGGCCACGAGGAGCTGCGGACGCAGGGCGCCGCCGACCGCGCCGCCGGCCAGCCGGCCCAGCACCCGTTCGAAGGCGGCGCTGGCGACCAGCTGCGCGACGGGGGTGGCGGAGGCGAGACAGACGACCGCGTAGTCGCAGGTGGCGCGCCAGTGCCGGGTGAGCAGCAGGGCGACGGCATGATGCCTGGCCGCGGGGGTTCCGGTGAGCTGGGCGATGAGATCGCGGTCGGACTCCCCCGGGCTCGAACCGGGACGAGGCGGGTAGGGCGGGCGTGGGGGGTAGGGGGATTGCACTGAACCATTTCCTTCCGAGCCGCAGGACTGCACGCGAAATGGCGTCCTGACGGAATGCAGTGCCTGATTGGTGCGTACCTTTTGGAGCCCATAAGGACCGGACTAACGGCCATGCCGGTCTCTGGGCCCTCCCGCGGGGAGGCTCACCTTCGCACACGGGCCTCACAGGAAACAAGAAGTTGGGGTGACCTAAGTTCAAAGTTCTGGAAATGCAGATAAGTTACCGTCGGTATCCCCGACCGGATTGGATTCAGCGGGTTCACAGGTTCAACTTGTGCGCGCCACGGGCCCGGTGGCACACGAAACCTTCAACTCCCGGGCGGCCACGGTCCCCGCGGCGGAACCCGGCCTTCCACAGCCGTCTCCCACGTTTCTCTCGGCCCGCTCTCATCCCGGTGGGCCAGCATGTGCCGCATGACCGCCCCCCACACCTCCCCCGCCCCCACGTCCCCCCGGTCGGTGCGCAAGGCCGTCGTCCCGGCCGCCGGCCTTGGCACCCGGTTCCTGCCCGCCACCAAGGCGACCCCGAAGGAGATGCTGCCGGTCGTCGACAAGCCGGCGATCCAGTACGTCGTCGAGGAGGCCGCCAAGGCCGGGCTCGACGACATCCTCATGGTCACCGGCCGGCACAAGCGGGCCATCGAGGACCACTTCGACAACGCCTTCGAGCTGGAGCAGGCGCTGACCGCCAAGGGCGACACCGTGCGCCTGGACGCCGTACGCGATCCCGCGCGGCTCGCCGACATCCACCACATCCGCCAGGGCGACCCGCTCGGCCTCGGCCACGCGGTGCTGTGCGCCAAGCACCATGTGGGCGACCAGCCGTTCGCGGTGCTCCTCGGTGACGACCTGATCGACGCGCGCGAGACCCTGCTCAGCCGGATGCTGGACGTCCGCGACCGCTTCGAGGGCAGCGTGGTGGCGCTGATGGAGGTCGATCCGTCACAGGTCCACCTCTACGGCTGCGCCGCCGTCGAGCACACCGGCGAGGACGACGTGGTGCGGGTGACCGGTCTGGTGGAGAAGCCGTCCCCGGAGAACGCGCCCAGCAACTACGCGGTCATCGGCCGCTATGTCCTCGACCCCGAGGTGTTCGGCGTCCTGGAGCGGACCGCGCCCGGCCGGGGCGGCGAGATCCAGCTGACCGACGCACTCCAGGAGCTGGCCGCGGGCGGCACGGTGCACGGGGTCGTCTTCGACGGACTGCGCTACGACACCGGCGACAAGGCCGACTATCTGCGCACGGTGGTCCGGCTCGCCTGCGAACGCCCGGATCTGGGGCCCGAGTTCACGGCATGGCTGAAGGAGTTCGTGGCGGGCCTGGCAGCCGGCGAGAGCGCACGGCACTGCGACCGGGCCGCCTGAGCGAGCCACGCGAGAGGGAGAAGCCGTTCGGCCGCGGGGGCGCAGCGGAACCGCCCGGCGACCCCTCGGACGCGCTCGTCCGCGTCGCCGCCGCCGTCACCGAGTCCGACCGCCCCTGGCCGCCGGCGCGCACGATCCCGGAAGCCGACACCAGCGGCCCCCGCTTCACCGCCGAGGCGATCCTCGACGCCATTGACCGGGGAGCGGCCGACGGCACGGTCTACGCGCCATCGTCCGGACCGGCGTGACACGGCGTTCCCGGGCCGGCCCGACCCGCAGGGGTCATCCTCCGGACAGCTGGTCCGAGGAGACCTCTCCGGCGCTCCGGCCTGGCCGTTCCGGGCCCAGGTGCTGATGCGGCGGCATGGCGCTACCGTCGTGTGGAGAGCCAGGGACGTGTTCACCGGTCCAGCGGGCTTCTTCTCTGCCCGCGGGCCGGCCTTTCCTTCCTGTCAGGACGCGTTCCCTCCGGAGAAGCTGGAACAAGGAGGCTTCCGATGGCGTCCACCGCACGGCGGCGGAATCTCTCGATGACTCTGACGGCGGTCACGATCGCCGTCACCAGCATGGCCGCCGCGGCCCCGCCTGGCGGTGCGGCGAACACCGGGCACACAGCCGGCAAGCAGACGAAACCCACGATCGTCCTCGTGCACGGCGCGTGGGCGGACACGTCGAGCTGGAACGGCGAGGTCACTCTCCTGCGCCGCGCGGGCTACACGGTGCGCGCCATCGGCAACCCGCTGGAGAACCTGACGACCGACGCGCAGACGGTCCAGTACTTCCTCAAGAGCATCAAGGGCCCCATCGTCCTGGTGGGGCACTCCTACGGCGGCTCGGTGATCACCAACGCCGCCCAGGGAGTCGCCAACGTCAAGGCACTCGTCTACGTCGACGCCGCCGTACCGGCGGTCGGGGAGACCACGGCGCAGCTCAGCGGCCCGACGTCCGTCCTGACCAAGGGGGCGCCGGCCGATCTGTACGACGCCGTGCCGTACGCGAACGCACCGGCCAAGGCGTCCGCGCTGTACCTCAAGGAGAACGTGTTCGTCACGAAGTTCGCGAGCAGTGTGCCTCACAACCAGGCGGTCAACCTGTGGGCCACACAGCGTGCCGCGACCACGGTGGCCTTCAACACCCCCTCCAAGTACGAGGCGTGGAAAAAGATCCCCTCCTGGTACTTCATCAGCACCGGCGACCAGATCATCACGCCCAGCTCGGAGAAGATGATGGCGCGCCGCGCGAAGTCCAACGTGACCGTCTACAACGGCGGTTCGCACCTCACGCTCGTGTCGGACCCGGCAGCCGTGACGAAAGTGATCCAGTCGGCGGCCTCGTCCTTGCACTGAGGCGGCGGGCGACCGACGCATCTCGAATCCGGCGAACGCCTCTCGGCCGCGGAGTCCGCGCCTGCCCGGGACCGTCCGATCCGGCCGGTGAGGCCGGCCGGCCTCACGTAAGGATGAGCAATGAGCACGGTCACCACATCCGACGGCACGATCATCTTCTACAAGGACTGGGGCCCCCGCGACGGCAAGCCCGTCGTCTTCCACCACGGTTGGCCGCTGAGCGCCGACGACTGGGACAACCAGTTGCTGTACTTCCTGTCCAAGGGGTACCGCGTCATCGCCCATGACCGCCGCGGCCACGGCCGTTCGAGCCAGACCGCCACCGGTCACGACATGGACACCTACGCGGCCGACGTCGTCGCGCTGACCGACGCCCTCGACCTGAAGGACGCGGTGCACATCGGCCACTCCACGGGCGGCGGCGAGGTCGCTCGCTACGTCGCGCTGGCCAAGCCGGGGCGGGTCTCCAAGGCGGTCCTCGTCGCGGCCGTACCCCCCGTCATGATCAAGAAGGAGAGCAACCCCGAGGGCCTGCCCATCGAGGTGTTCGACGGGTTCCGCACCGCGCTGGCCGCCAACCGCGCCCAGTTCTACATCGACGTGCCGTCGGGGCCGTTCTACAACTTCGACCAGCCCGGGGTCGAGAAGTCGCAGGCCCTGATCGACCGCTGGTGGCTCCAGGGCATGACCGGCGCCGCCAACGCGCACTACGAGTGCATCAAGGCCTTCTCCGAGACGGACTTCACCGAGGACCTCAAGAAGATCGAGGTCCCGGTGCTCGTCCTGCACGGCACGGGCGACCAGGTGGTGCCGTACGCCGACGCCGGCCCGAAGTCCGCCGCGCTGCTCAAGAACGGCCGGCTCAAGAGCTACGACGGCTACCCGCACGGCATGCTGTCGACGCACCCGGACGTCCTCAACCCCGACATCCTCGCCTTCATCGAGGAGTAGCCGGGGCTCCGGAGCGGACTCCCCGGCTCAGCGCATCGGCGCCGACGGTCGGACGGCCTGCCGCTCCGCGCCCGTCTACCGCGGACTGAGCGTCTGCGACCGCTCAGCCGTTGGGGCGCAGTGTCCAGGTCACGGTCATCTCGCCGGTCACCGCGCCGTCCTCGCGCTGGAGGGTGACGGCGACCGGGAACTCGGGGCGCTTGCCCTCGTCGAGTTCGGCGACGACGTCGGCGATCGGGCGGCCCAGGGTCGCGGTCGCCCTGACCGGTCCGAGAGCCACCTTCTTGTAGGCGATCTCGGCGCTGACGGCGAGCGGCACGGCCCGGGAGAGCTGGTCGCCGAAGGCGGCGAGGACGATCGCGCCGCTCGCCGACTCGGCGAGGGTGAACATCGCCCCCGCGTGCGGTCCGCCGATGTGGTTGTGGAAGTCGCCCTGGTCCGGCAGGGACAGCACGGCTCGCTCCGGAGTGGTCTCCAGGTACTCCAGGTTGAGGGTCCGCACCATCGGCACCGTGGCGGCGAGCATCTCGCCGATCGACATCTGGTCTGTGCTCATGACGGTCATGTTACTCACGGGTAGCAGATTCTGAACAGTGCCGGTGCGCAGATCGTCGTCGTCGCGGCGGCGATCCGGTGGCGTGGCGTTCGCCGGCGCCAAGGATGTACGGCGTCCCGGGCGGCACTAGGGTTACGAGCCATGTGGCCAGAACAGCAGCCGCCAGGGGGCGAGCAGTACCCGCAGAACAACCCGTATCAGCAACCGGGTTACCAGCAGCCGAACCCGTACCAGCAGCCCGGATACCAGCAGTATCCGCAGCCGGGCGGGTACGGGCAGCAGCCGCAGTGGGGTCCGCCGGGACCGGCCGGCGGGCCGCGGCCGCCGCAGGGCGGAGGCGGCGGCAACCGGACGAAACTGGTCGCGATCCTCGCGGCCACGGCCGTCGTCGTGGCGGCCGGCGTGACCGGGTTCCTGGTGCTCGGCGGCACCAAGGACGACAAGGCGGACAGCGGGAAGGACCAGCGGGCGACCCGGTCGCCGACGCCGACCGTCTCCGCGTCCGCCTCCACGGACGACAACCCGCGAGGTGAGGAGACCGAGAAGCCGACGGTCGCGGGCTGGAAGACCGTCGTGAACCCCAAGTGGGGCACGGCCTTCGACGTGCCGGCCGACTGGGAGGTGCTGACCCCCGGTACGTCCGTCGGCTTCGAGGACAAGGACGGCAAGCCGATCATCACCATGTCGGGAACCGCCCAGTACAAGTCGAAGTGGTGCACGAGCGACGACGACAAGGACGGCAGGACCGCGGACACCTCCCTCGCGGCGGTCGGCACCAAGGGCGAGAGCGGCGCGAAGGCCGGCGGTGACGCGGCCGTCCGGGAGGTCCCCTGGTGGGTGTACGGCGGCTACACGCAGCCGGACAAGAAGAGCATCACCTGGGACAAGAAGGCCACCGCCTACACCACCGCCTCCGGCCTCAAGGGCGGCTACGCCTGGGCGCGTTCGGCGCACACCCCGCAGAAGGGCAAGTGCGCGAGCGACGGCAAGGCGATCACGTTCGGCTTCGAGAACTCGGCCGGCGACCTGGTGTCCTGGGACTTCTACGGCGCCAAGGGCGTCGACGGCGAGGTCCCCACGGCGACGATCATGAAGATCCTCAGCACGGTCCGGCTGCACGGCACCCCGACCGCGAGCTGACCTGATCAGGGGGGCCTGAAGCCCACCAAACGGTTTGGCAAGCCGGACCCCCGGCAGGGATAGTCAGGCGGTGACCTCCACCTCCGACACCCCCCGCACCCCCTCCCGCCTGCGGGGACCCGGCTGGGCCGGCCGCAACTACAGCCTGCTGACCGCGGCGGCGGTCGTGACGAGCCTGGGCGCGGGCGGCTCGCTGATCGCCGCCGCGTTCGCGGTCCTGGACGCGGGCGGCGACGGCGGGGACGTCGGCCTGGTGGCCGCCGCCCGGACCCTTCCGCTGGTGCTGTTCCTGCTCATCGGCGGCGCGGTGGCGGACCGGTTCCCCCGCCACCGTGTGATGGTCGCGGCCAACTGCCTCAACTTCCTCTCCCAGGGCACCTTCGCCGTCCTGGTGCTCGCGGGTGACCCCCGCCTGTGGCAGATGATGCTGCTCACGGCGCTGGGCGGCACCGGCCAGGCGTTCTTCAGCCCGGCGGCCGAGGGCATGCTGATGTCCTCGGTGAGCGGGGAGCAGGCGGGCCGCGCCTTCGCCGTGTTCCGGATCGCGATGCAGGGCGCGGCGCTCGGCGGTGCGGCGCTGGGCGGTGCGCTGGTGGCGGCGGTGGGCCCGGGCTGGGTGCTGGCGGTGGACGCGGCCGCGTTCGCCGTCGCCGGCGCACTGCGCTCGTTCCTCGACGTCAGCCATATCCCGCCGCGCACCCCTGGCGAGGGGCTGCTGGCCGACCTCCGGGAGGGCTGGCAGGAGGTCAAGGGGCGCCCCTGGCTCTGGGGCATCGTCGTCCAGTTCTCGATCGCGAACGCGGTGGTGGGTGCCGCCGACGCGGTCTACGGCCCGCTCGTCGCCCGCGACAGCCTGGGCGGACCGGGCCCGTGGGGCCTGGCGCTGGGCGCCTTCGGCGCGGGCACGGTGGCCGGCGCCCTGCTGATGACCCGCTGGAAACCCCGCCGGCTGCTGTTCGTCGGCACCCTCTGCATCTTCCCGCTGGCCCTGCCCTCGGCGGCGCTGGCGGTGCCCGTCCCGGTGGGGATCCTCTACGTGGTGATGTTCGTGTCCGGGACGACGGTCGAGGTCTTCGGCGTCTCCTGGATGACCGTGCTGCACCAGGAGATACCCGAGGACAAGCTCTCCCGGGTCTCGGCGTACGACTGGTTCGGCTCCGTCTCCCTGCTGCCGCTGGCGACCGCGCTGGCGGGACCGGCGGAGGACGCTTTCGGCCGGAGTCCGGCGCTGTGGGGCTGCGCGGGCCTGGTCGTCGCCGTCACGGCCGCGGTCCTCCTGGTGCCGGACGTCCGCAACCTCACCCGCCGCACGGTCCCGGTCACCGCACAGCCGACGCCGGTGTCACCCGATGCCGAACGTTCCGCCGGGGGGCTCGGGTGACGGCACCGCGTCCGCGTCCCCGACCGGCCCGGCCCCGCCGACGAACCGCCTGAGCGCGGGCCCGTGTTCGACCCGCGCCGGAAAGACGTCGGCGGCCGTGCGCCGGGCCAGCACGGCGGTGTCGACGGGCCGGTGCGAGGCGATGAGCACCGCGTTCCCGAACCGCCGCCCGCGCAGCACCCCCGGCTCGGCGATGACCGCCAGCTCCTCGAACACGGCCGCGAACGTGGCGAGTTGGGAGCGCAGGAAGTCGAAGGGCGCGGAGTCCGCGAGATTGGCCAGGTAGACCCCGTCGTCCCGCAGCACCCGCTCGGTCTCCCGGGCATAGCCCAGCGAGGTCAGATGCGCGGGGATCCGGGACCCCCCGAAGACATCGGCGATCAGTACGTCGGCCGAGTCGCCGGGAGCTCCCTCCAGCCAGCCCCGGGCGTCGGCGGCGTGCAGGGCGATCCCGGTGGGGGCCGGCAGCGGCAGATGCTCGGTGACCAGGTCCAGCAGTCCCCGATCGGCGTCCACGACGTCCTGCCGGGACCCCGGCCGGGTCGCCGCCACGTACCGGGGCAGCGTGAGGGCGCCCCCGCCGAGATGCAGCACGTCCAGGGGCGCCCCGGTCTCCGCCACCGCGTCCAGCACGTACCCGAGCCGCCGGGCGTACTCGAACTCCAGATGCGTCGGCGCGTCGAGATCGACGTACGACTGGGGCGCCCCGTCGACGGTCAGCAGCCAGGCCCGCTCCCGGTCGACGTCGGGCATGAGCTTGGCGGTGCCGTGATCGGTGACCCGGACGACGGGTATGGCTTCGTTCACCTCTCCATTGTGCGGTGCCCGTACCTACCCACGGGCGCGGGGCTCTGCCGGTATGCGGGCTCCGCCGCGTGGGCGCGACCAGCCCCCGCCGGCCCGCAGTCCCCCACGCACCGCGACCTCACTCCACCGAGGTCACCGTCCCCGCCCCCACCGTCCTGCCACCCTCCCGGATGGCGAACCCGAGGCCGGCCTCCAGCGGCATCTCCCGCCCCAGCTCCACGGTCATCTCCACCGTGTCCCCGGGCCGGGCGACCGCCACCTCGCCGAGGTCGACGTCCCCGACCACGTCCGCCGTACGGATGTAGAACTGCGGGCGGTACCCCGTCGAGACAGGGGTCGTACGACCCCCTTCGCGCCCCGACAGCACGTACACCCGCGCCGAGAACCGCCGCGCCGGCACCACACTCCCCGGCGCCGCCACCACGTGCCCGCGCCGCACCGCGTCCCGGGGCACCCCGCGCAACAGCAGCGCCACGTTGTCCCCGGCCTGCGCCTCGTCCATCGGCTTCCCGAAGGTCTCCAGGCCGGTGACGACGGTCTCGACGTCCGCGCCGAGCACCTCGATCCGGTCGCCGACCCGCACGGTCCCCCGCTCCACGGCACCGGTCACGACGGTCCCGCGCCCGGTGATGGTGAGCACGTTCTCCACCGGCAGCAGGAACGGCGCGTCCAGATACCGCTCGGGCATCGGCACGTACGTGTCCACCGCGTCGAGCAGCGCCTCGATCGACGCCGTCCACCGCGGGTCCCCTTCCAGTGCCTTGAGCCCGGAGACCCGGACGACGGGCACCGAGTCGCCGCCGTACCCCTGCGCGGTGAGCAGTTCACGGACCTCCAGCTCCACGAGGTCGGTGAGTTCCTCGTCGCCCGCGTCGGCCTTGTTGAGCGCGACCACGATGTGGTCGACGCCCACCTGCCGGGCGAGCAGCACGTGTTCGGCGGTCTGCGGCATGATCCCGTCGAGCGCGGAGACCACGAGGATCGCGCCGTCCAGCTGCGCGGCCCCGGTGACCATGTTCTTGACGTAGTCGGCATGACCCGGCATGTCCACGTGCGCGTAATGCCGGGTGTCGGTCTCGTACTCGACGTGCGCGATGTTGATGGTGATGCCGCGGGCGGCCTCCTCCGGGGCCTGGTCGATGCGGTCGAACGAAACGTACTGGGTGGTACCGCCGGTGCCGCGCTCGGCGAGGACCTTGGTGATGGCGGCGGTCAGGGTGGTCTTGCCGTGGTCGACGTGGCCCATCGTGCCGATGTTGAGATGCGGTTTGGTGCGGACGTATGCCGTCTTGGGCATGGCTCTACCTCGAAGCCTGAACTGCGGTGAAGCGTCTCGTCAGCGCGAGACGCGGGGACCCCGGAGAACCGCCGACCCTCCCCCTGCGGGGTCCGCCGGACGATCCGGGGAGGGTCAGCTTCGGGCGCCGTCTACAGCGGCCAGGAGAACGGGCACGGCAGCCTTCGGCGCATCCGCGGCTGCGGATGCTGCGAGGAGGAAGGCGTACCGGAACATGACGCAGATCATTGCCGATCCGTCGCCGCACGTCGAACGGTTTTCCGTGGCGTCGGTTTCGCCCAATGGACAGGAACCATACGGCGATCACACATCTGCTTCGGCTACTGTCACCGAATGCTCGATGCCAACCGCTCTGGCACCGCCACGGCCGTTCCCCCGGCCGCCGCCGAGGAGCTGACGATTGCCGTGTCCGGTCCGGTGAACTTCACCGCGCGCTGCACAAGAGTGCTGCTGTCGCCGTGGTCCCGGCTGTCCCTGCTCGTCGCCCTGCTGGCGGCGGCCGCGTCGTCGGTGCTCCTCTTCGAGCCGCAGAAGCTGCTGACGCAGGGCTGGCCGCCCCAGGTCGAGGGCACCACCGCGGTGGTGATCTTCGCCGTGGCGTACGGCCTGGTCACGGTGGCGTTCGTGCCGCGGCCGATCCTGAACCTGGCGGCCGGCGCGCTGTTCGGCTCGGCGCTGGGCATGGGCGCGGCCATGGCGGGCACCCTGCTCGGGGCGTGGATCTCCTTCGCGCTCGGCCGGATGCTCGGCCAGGAAGCACTGCGCCCGCTGCTGCGCGGCCGGCTCCTGAAGGCGGCGGACAACCAGTTCAGCAAGCACGGCTTCCGCTCGATGCTGGCGGTACGGCTGTTCCCCGGTGTGCCGTTCTGGGCCGCCAACTACGCGGCGTCCGTCTCCCGTATGCGCTACGCGCCGTACCTGCTGGCGACGGGGCTGGGCTCGATCCCGAACGTCGCCGCGTACGTCGTGGCAGGCGCCCGGGCCTCGACACCGACGTCACCGGTCTTCCTGATCTCGGTGGCGGCGATCGTGATCCCGGCGGTGGCGGGCGCAGTACTGGCCTGGCGCAAACGCCACCACCTGCGCGCGAAATAGTCTTCACTTTTCCGACGCCCCGAAGCCACAGCGCCCCGCAAGGGGCGCGGGGAACTGCGCGACAAGCCCCCACGCCGCCGCAGCCGCGCACCGGCACGGAGCGGCACCTCACCAGGCGCCCGGCGCCCCCCTACCGCACCGCTTCCAGAATCATCGCGTTGGCCAGCCCACCCGCCTCGCACATCGTCTGCAGGCCGAAGCGAGCGCCGCGCTCCCGCATCGCGTGCACCAGCGTCGTGGTCAGCCGGGTCCCGCTCGCCCCCAGCGGATGCCCCAGCGCGATGGCCCCACCGTGCACGTTGACCTTGGCCAGGTCCGCCCCGGTCTCCTGCCGCCAGGCCAGCACCACGCTGGAGAACGCCTCGTTCACCTCGAAGAGGTCGATGTCGCCGAGCTCCAGCCCGGCCCTGCGCAGCACCTTCTCCGTCGCCGGGATCACGCCGGTCAGCATCAGCAGCGGGTCGGAGCCGGTCACGGCGAACGCGTGCAGGCGGGCCAGCGGCCGCAGCCCGAGCCGCTCGGCGGTCTCACCGGCCATGATCAGCACGGCCGAGGCACCGTCGTTGACGGGGCTGGCGTTGCCCGCCGTGACACTCCAGTCGATCTCCGGGAAGCGTTCGGCGAACCCGGGGTCGTAGTAGGCGGGCTTGAGCCCGGCGAGGATCTCGGCGGTGGTGCCGGGCCGCACGGACTCGTCCCGGCCGACCCCCTCAAGGCCCGCCACCTCGGCGTCGAACAGCCCCGCCTCCCAGGCGGCCGCGGCCTTCTGGTGCGAGGAGACGGCGAACGCGTCCATCTCCGCCCGGCTGATCGACCACTTCGCCGCGATCAGCTCGGCGCTGATGCCCTGCGGGACCAGGCCCTCCGGGTAGCGGGCGGCGACCCCGGGACCGAAGGGGTCCTTGCCGGGCGGCACGTTGGACCACATCGGCACCCGGCTCATCGACTCGACGCCGCAGGCCACGACGATGTCGTAGGCCCCCGACATCACCCCCTGCGCCGCGAAGTGCACGGCCTGCTGGGAGGAACCGCACTGGCGGTCGACGGTGGTCGCGGGCACGGTCTCCGGGAAGCCCGCCGAGAGCACGGCGTACCGGGTGGTGTTCATGGCCTGCTCGCCGACCTGGTCGACGGTGCCGCCGATCACGTCGTCGATGAGGGCCGGGTCGACGCCGGAGCGTTCGACGAGGGTGCGCAGGGTGTGGGCGAGGAGTTCGACGGGGTGGACGTGCGCCAGGGACCCGTTCGGCTTGCCCTTTCCGACGGGGGTGCGTACGGCTTCGACGATGACTGCGTCACGCATCGCGGGGACCTCGATTGCCAGTCTCGATTACCGGTGAGTAGGAAAACCAAACTCACCATAACTCCGTGAGTAGGAAAATCCAACCCTCACCCGGGGTGGCATCCCCCGACCGCGTCCGCCCACAGCTGAGGGGCGGACGGTCACCGGACCGTCCGCCCCTCCTTCGGCTCTGCGGCGCTACTGCCCCTGCCGGTACACGTCCAGCCGCCCGCACATCCCGAACCGGCCCTGCTCATAGGGCTGTTCGGCCTGTACGACGGCGTCGGCGAGGTGGCCGGCATCGCCCCGCCCGAGGCGGTCGAGCTGCTCCCCCGTGGCCTCGGCGGCCGCCCGGGCGCCGCGCTCCCAGCGGGCCCGCCAGTCGGCGAGCCGGGGCCGCACGAGGGCGGCGGCGGCCCGGTGGAAGGCGGCCAGCGGCTCCGGGCCGGTGGCCTCGCGCAGCGCGCGGTAACCCTCCAGGGCGAGGTCGCGGCGGGCCCGGGCGATCCGCTCCCGCTCAGCCTCCGGCGCGTCCGCCGGGACGGCGGTCACCGAGGCGTACGTCTCCGGGTCGGTCAGGTACCGCGGCGGCAGCGTCAGCACCGCGTCCCCGGCCTCCGGGAGGCCGCTGTTCTGCATCAGGACGGTGATGCGCAGGTCGTCCTCGTTGACGAGGCGGTGGACGGTACCCGGCGTGAACCAGGCGACCGTGCCGGGCGTGAGAGGTGTGACCTGGTACCCCGAGACGGTGAGTGTCTGCACCGCACCCCGGCCGCCGGTGACGACATAGCCTTCCGAACAGACCAGGTGAAGGTGGGGAGTTCCGCCGCGCACACCGTCGGCCGCGGGCCAGTCGTACACGCACAGGCGTGAGACCGCGACCCCGCCCGGCAGCCCCGCGAACCCGGACTCCCCACCGCTCACCACGGATGCGCCTCCAGGTACTTGGCGATGTCGGCGCGTTCCCAGGCGCCGTTCGCGATGACGACCCGGTAGCGGCGCCGGAGGGTGTCGCCCGGGGCCAGTTCGAGTTCGTCGTGGAAGGCCCAGGACGGGGCGATGCCGGCGAACGGGTCGTTGCGCACGAACCAGTGCGCGGGGTGGGTGCCGCCCGCGCCCGAGTGGTCGTTCTCCGGGGCGTGTTCGAAGACGACGGTGGCATGGCCGTCGGCGCCGTCGTGCTCGCCGGACAGGGCCAGCCAGGACGACTGGGAGCCCATCAGCTCCGGTCCTTCGCCCTCGGGGCCGATGATCCGGCCGTCCCGGAAGGCGCGCGGCCCACGCCAGAACAGGCCGGTGTAGCCCGCCTGTTCGCGTCCGGCGGTGGTCGGGCTGCCGAACCGGAGCGGCTCGTCACGGACGTTGGTGACGGCACTGGACCACGTCAGCGCCCAGGCACCGGATGCGGGATCGACGTCATGGACCTCGATGCGCCGCTGTTCCTGCGCCCACAGCGTCCCGTCGTACGGATGCCAGGTCAGCCGCTCCGCGACGACCAGCCGGCCGTCCGCCGACGACAGTTCGTCGAAACCGACGTGCCGCATCGAGCCGACGCGCTCCGGGAGGACGAGGTAACCCTCGCCGTGGACATAGGAGTTGCCGCCCCACAGGTTGGCGCCCGACAGGTGCGAGGCGGTCAGGGAGAGGCCCTTGTGCCAGCGGTGGTCGTTGGGCCGGTAATCGGTGACGACGTCCCCGGCGAGGGTGCGGATCGGATGCAGGTAGGGCTTGGGGGCCTCCCAGAGTGCCTCGGGCCGGTAGACGTACACGAAGAGCTGCACCCCGGTGACCGGCTCGGTCACGCTGATCCGGTCGCCGTGGGTGTGCGTGATCCGCAGCTCGCCGCTCACGCGGACACCTCCTCGTGCTCGACCGGCGCCCAGCCCGGAGCGCCTCCGTGCAGGGCCGTGTAATAAGGATCACCGGGACCGATCTCGCCCGCACGTACGGTCGTGTCGGTGAACGCCGACTTGTACAGCGCGGTGATCAGCTCCAGGCTGGTGCGCCCGTCGGCGCCGCTGCTGCGCGGCCGCTCCCCCGCACGCATGCTGGCGATCAGCTCGCGCAGCTGGGCCAGGTGCGAGCTGGGCACGTCCGGGCCGAAGTCCTGCCAGGCCGCCGCCTCGTCGGCGGGCACGCCCGGGGCCGGGGTGATGTGCCAGTTCGCGTTGGAGTGGCCGTACAGATGGGTCAGTTCGACGGTCGCGCGCTCGCAGTCGATGCGGATACGGCTGACCTCGTCGGGGCTGAGCACGCTGTTGACGACGGTCGCCAGGGCGCCGTTCGCGAACCGGACCAGGGCGGTGGAGACGTCCTCGGTCTCCACGTCGTGCACCAGCCGGCCGGCCATGCCCCGCACCTCGCTCCACGGCCCGAGCAGGTCGAGCAGGAGGTCCATCTGGTGGATGCCGTGGCCCATCGCCGGGCCGCCGCCCTCGGTCGCCCAGCGGCCGCGCCAGGGCACGGCGTAGTAAGCGGTGTCCCGGTACCAGGTGGTCTGGCAGTGGGCGACCAGCGGACGCCCCAGCGCCCCCTCGGCCAGCAGCCGGCGCACATGGGTGGAGGCGGAGCCGAACCGGTGCTGGAAGACGATCGAGGCGTACGGCCCGCCGTCGGTGCCCTCCTCGGCCTCGACCGCGTCGAAGTCGGCGAGGGACGGCACCGGCGGCTTCTCGCACCACACCCAGGCGCCTGCCCGCAACGCCGCCACCGTCTGGTCCCGGTGCAGGGTCGGCGGGGTGCCGATGGTGACCAGGTCGGGCCGCTGCTCGGCGAGCATCCGGTCCAGGTCGGTGTAGGCGTGCGGGATGCCGGCCTCGGCGCGGAACGCCTCGACCGCCGTGGCATCGATGTCAACGGCGGCGACCACCTCGGTCTCGCCCTCCGCGGCCAGCTGGGCGAGCGCGGGCAGGTGGGAGCCGCGCCCGATGGCGCCGGCACCGACCACGGCGGCCCGGATGCGGCGACCGGCGAAGGGGGCTCCAGGCAGGGAGGCAAGGGGCGTGCGGGGCATGGACGTGATCAGCACTCCTCGGGGCGGGGACCGACGATGGGCGCGAACCGTCGCCCGACGTGCGCCGCACACGCACCCCGATGTGCGGGAGCAAGCGCTTTCTCCTGGGGAAACGTAAGCGGCGGTACCCAGGCCGGTCAACACCCCCCTCCCTCCGGTCCACCCGCCGAACCCCTGTGTCCACGCTGTCACCGCGGCCCGCTACGCTGCCGTTGCACACGCATGATCACGCGCGCCCGCGCGTCCGCCAGCCCCTCTCACCCCTGGGACGCCGTACCTTCATGTCTTGGTTTGAATCGCTGATCCTCGGACTCGTCCAGGGGCTGACCGAGTTCCTGCCCGTCTCCTCCAGCGCGCATCTGCGGCTGACCGCGGCCTTCTCCGGCTGGAAGGACCCGGGCGCGGCCTTCACGGCGATCACCCAGATCGGCACGGAGACCGCGGTGCTCATCTACTTCCGCAAGGACATCGGGCGGATCATCTCGGCCTGGTTCCGGTCGCTGTCCGACAAGGCGATGCGACGGGACCACGACGCGAAGATGGGCTGGCTGGTGATCGTCGGCTCGATCCCGATCGGCCTGCTGGGTGTGACGCTCAAGGACCAGATCGAGGGTCCGTTCCGCGATCTGCGCATCACGGCGACCATGCTCATCGTCGTCGGCATAGTCATCGGCGTCGCCGACCGGCTGGCCGCCCGCGACGAGAAGGGCGGCCGGCACCGGGCGCCGAAGCAGCGCAAGACGCTGGAGAACCTGAGCGTGAAGGACGGCCTGATCTACGGCCTCTGCCAGGCCTGCGCCCTGATCCCGGGCGTCTCCCGCTCCGGCGCCACCATCAGCGGCGGCCTGTTCATGGGCTACAAGCGCGAGGCGGCGGCCCGCTACTCCTTCCTGCTCGCCATCCCGGCGGTGCTGGCCTCCGGCGCCTTCGAGGTCAAGGACTCGGTGAGCGAGGGCCACGTGGCCTGGGGTCCGACCCTGTTCGCGACGGTGATCGCCTTCGCGTCCGGATACGCGGTCATCGCGTGGTTCATGAAGTGGATCTCCAACAAGAGCTTCATGCCGTTCGTCTGGTACCGCATCGCCCTCGGCATCGTGATCATCGCCTTGGTCTCGGCGGACATGCTGAGCCCGCACGCGGCGGAGTCGGCGGGCTAGCACCAGGCGGTACGTCAGGCGGCCGGAGTGCCCTGGTGGAAGTACATCCGCCAGCCGGACTCCGTCAGCCGCCACAGGGAGCTGCGCCAGACCCGGCGCCCCTGGTTGTCCGCGAAGTACGTCAGGTGGACGAGGCCCGGTGCGAGCACGGTCCCGGACATCTCGCTCACCTGGACCGGCGAGTCGGGGGACACCGATCCGCCGCTGGTCACCGTGAGGATCGACACCGCGTCCCAGCGGCGGCCGGACGCCCCGATCTCGGTGAACTCCGGGTCGAGAAGCTCCAGGACGAGGTCCGGGGAGGCGCGCACCTCGGGATCGAGAAGCCGCAGCTCCCCGTCGATGGCCGCCTGTACCGCGCGCTCGTCCTGGTCCGTCATGCGGGGAGGCTACGGCCTCGCACCTCCCCGGCACAGCGAATATCGCCCTCGGGATCAGCCGAGCTCGAGCAGGAGCTCCGCGAGTTCCGCCGGCATGGTGATCATGCAGTCGTGGCCGGTGGGCAGTCGCCACACCTGCTCCGTCGCGGGGACCGGGCGCCGGACGATGCCTTCCGGTACGTCGGCGACGCAGTGGATGTGGGTCCGGGGGATCGTGTGCACGGCCGGGTTGTCCAGCCGCACCGGCTGCTGGAGGCAGCGCACCGACTCGTCGGTCAGCATCGTGCGCAGCCAGGCCACGTCCGCCGGCTCGGTCACCCCGAACAGGCCGTGCGGCGGCGGCAGTTCGGGCAGCGGCGGGACCCGCCAGCCGCTGCCGTCGGCCAGGGCGCGGTCGATCAGGACCTGGCTCACGGGCTGGACGTCGGCGGCGCTCTCGCCGTGCTCCGGGACCATCGCGTCGAGATACACCAGGTGCCCGACGCGGTCGGGGACCTGGTTGGCGACGGACGAGACGACCAGCCCCGCGTAGCTGTGTCCGACGAGTACGACATCGGTGAGGTCCTCGTCCGTGATCAGCCCCAGGACGTCGTCGACGTGGGTGTCGAGGCCGACCTCGGGGCCGAGCAGATGCGCTTTCTCGCCGTGTCCGGTCAGCGACGGCGCGAACACCCGGTGCCCCGCCGCCGTCAGCTTCGGGACGATCCGCTCCCAGCACTCTCCGCTGTGCCAGGCACCGTGCACCAGCAGATATGTCGACATGATCCCGCTCCTCGCTGTGGTCGTGACGGTCGCCGATCAGGCTTGCGCGCCCGCTCCGGCCGGGGCAGAGCCCCGCCGATCCTGGGGGTGACAGGACCAGGCAGGGGCGCGACGGCCCGCGTTACGGTGGCGGGATGACCGACGAACCGAACCTGCTGGGCGCGTACGTACGGGCCCGGCGCGAGCTCGTCACGCCCGAGCAGGTCGGCATCCCCGTGCTCGGGGTACGGCGGGTGCCGGGCCTGCGCCGGGAGGAGGTGGCGATGCTGGCCGGGATCAGCGCCGACTACTACCTGCGCCTGGAACAGGGCCGCGACCGCAACCCCTCCGTACAGGTCCTGGAGTCCCTCGCCCGGGTGCTGCGCCTCGACGAGGCCTCGACGGCCTATCTGCTGAGCCTCGGCGCCGCGGAGCCCCGCCGGCGCCGGAGCCGCCGACGCAAGGAGACGGTTCCGCCCGGCATCGCCCAGTTGGTCGCCGCCCTCCCGCTGCCCGCGCTCGTCGAGGGCCGCTACTTCGACGTGCTCGCCGTGAACGCCCTGGCGACCGCGCTGTCACCGCGTCTCACGGTCGGCGCCAACCGGCTGCGGGACACCTTCCTCGACCCCGCCGAGCAGGCCCTCCACCCGGACTGGGCGAACGCCGGCGCCGGCATGATCGCCGGTTTCCGCCGGTCCGTCGGGACCGACGCGGACGACCCCCGTGTCATCGACCTCGTCGGCGAACTCTCCCTCGCGAGCCCCCACTTCAGCCGGCTCTGGGCCCGCCACGACGTGGCCGCCTGCGAGGGCGCGGCCAAACACATCGACCACCCCCGGGTCGGCCGCCTGTGCCTGAACCGCGAACGCCTGACGGTCACCGGCACGACCGGCCAGACCCTCGTCATCTACCACCCGGCCCCGGACACCGACAGCGCCGGGAAACTGGCGTTGCTCGCTTCCGCGACGACCATGGTGTGAGCGCTGCCGGGGGGGGGATGACTACGGCGTGAGCGCGGGGGCGGTCGTCGGTCGTGCGGGCGCGGCTGGGCGGCTTATCTCGGCCAACCCCCAACACCCGCCGTTTTCCCGGGCTTTGAGGGCTGCGCACCGGCTCCGGTGAGGGCGAAGGCCAGGGCAGGGGCGTACCGCCGTGTCCGTGTCGCGACCACCCACCCGGCAAATGCCAAGGCACGGAGCCCCGCCCGCCGTGTCGCCCGTGACCAACCCCATACGGTCTGCGTAGCGGCCTGGTAGCGCACGGTCAGTTCTTGCCCCTACGCTGTTCGGTATGTCCCCCGATTCCCGAACCCCTGGTTCCGCGCGGTCTGCTGCCGAGGTCAACGAGCACATCCGGGCGCTGTGGCTGCGTGCGGGCGGCACTCTGTCGGCCCAGGAGCGGTCGGAGTACGAGCTGTTGGTGGTCGAGTGGGCCGAGGCGATCCGCGGGCGGATCACCGAGGCGGCCTGACCCGGCGCCGGGTCTCAGCGCCCGCCGGAGATCCGCAGCACCGCGCCCGTCGTGTAGGAGGCCTCCGGCGACAGCAGCCAGGCGATGGCGGCGGCGATCTCCTCCGGCCGGCCGGACCGCCCCAACGGCACTGCGGCGCCGATCCGTTGGGCCCGTCCCGGGTCGCCCATCGCCGCGTGCATCTCGGTGTCGACCACCCCGGGCGCGACCGCGTTGACCCGCACCCCGTCCGGTCCGAGCTCCTTGGCGAGGCCCACGGTCAGGGCGTCGACGGCCGCCTTCGTCGCCGCGTAATGCACGTACTCGCCAGGGCTGCCGAGCGTGGCCGCCGCCGAGGACACGTTCACGATCGCCCCGTTCCCGCGCTCCGCCATCAGCCGGGCGGCCCGCCGTGAGCACAGCAGCGTGCCCAGCAGATTGACCTCGACGACCCGCCGCAGATCGGCGCTGTCCACGTCCGTGAGCCGCCCCAGCGGCCCGGTCACGGCGGCGTTGTTGACCAGCCCGGTGACGGCACCCAGTTCCCGTTCCGCCGTGTCGAACAGCCGCTCGACATCAGCCTCGACGGCCGTGTCCACCGCTACGACGACACAGCGCGCCCCGCCCTTGCGCACCCCCTCCGCGACCGCCTCGGCGGCGCCCGCGTCCCGGACGTAGCCGATCACGACGTCATGCCCGTCGGCCGCGAGCCGCAGGCAGGTCGCGGCGCCGATACCCCGGCTTCCACCCGTGACGACAGTGACGGGACGTGCCATACGAGCCTCCTGAGACCGACCGGGCGATGATCTTACGGCCCGGAGACGTCCGCTTCGTCACGCTGCCATGATCCGGACTTCGGCGACCGCACCCGAGGGAATGGGCACAGGCCGACGGTCTCCCCTGCATGGTCGCCCTGGTGCGCCCCCAGGGACGACCGAGGATTTCGTCGAACCCGCGTTCTTTTTCGGCCCCCCGACCGTACGCGTGACCTAGGGCGGGGCCGGGTCGGTTCGAACATCGCCGAATATCCCCCGCATATCGCCCACACCTCTTGGCTGTGCTCGCCCCGTGCCCAACACTGAGCCGATGACGCAGCGCGTAGAGCTCGCGACCGTGATGGACCGGCTGGCCGTGGACGGACTGGTCACCGACTACGCGGTGGCCGTCGACGACGGGGACTGGACGGCGTACCGGAGACTGTTCACCGCGGACGGGCGGGCCGACTACCGGTCGGCCGGCGGGATCGAGGGGGATGCCGGGCAGGTGGCCGGGTGGCTCTCGGAGAGCCTGACCCTGTTCTCGATGCGACAGCATCTGATCGTCAACCGCCAGGTGCGGTTCGGGATCCTGGACCACGACGCCGGGGACACCGCCCACCTCCAGGCCGACTACATCAACCCCATGCGGTTCGCCGGGGGCGACGGCGCCTCCACCGCCCCGGACTTCGTGTGCGGCGGCCGCTACGCCTTCGCGTTCCTGCGCACCCGGGACGGCTGGCGGCTGCGTCAGGTGGTCGTGGAGGAGAAGTGGCGCAGGATGAGCGACCAGCGCGCGACGGCCGTGCCTGACTGACCTCGCACCCATGCCCCCTGTCGGAGATCCCCGCCGGTCCCGCACACTGGAAGGACCCGCGGGCAGGAGGCGACGTATGAGGACCGTCGAGCGCTGGCTCACCTCCCCTTGGCGGCGTTCCTGCGCGGCCGCGCTCGCGGGCGCGCTGCCCGTACTGGCCTTTCCGGCACCGTCGCTGTGGTGGTTCGCCTATGTCGCCCTGATCCCCTGGCTGCTGCTGGCGCGCTCGGCACCGACCGGGCGGCGGGCGGCGTACGACGGCTGGTGCGGCGGGTTCGGGTTCATGATCGCCGTGCACCACTGGCTGCTGCCGAGCCTGCACGTCTTCATCTTCCTGATCGCCGGCCTGCTGAGCCTCCTCTGGGCGCCCTGGGGCCTGCTGACGCGCCGGCTGCTGGGCGGGACGCCGTCACCGGGGCGGGCCGCGGTCGCGGTGCTGGTGCTGCCGTCGGGCTGGCTGATGGTGGAGCTGGTGCGGTCCTGGCAGGGGCTGGGCGGACCGTGGGGCATGCTCGGCGCCACCCAGTGGCAGGTGACGCCCGCGCTGCGGCTGGCCTCCGTGGGCGGGGTGTGGCTGCTGAGTTTCCTGGTCGTGGCCGTCAACGTGGCGCTGACGGTGCTCGTCTCCGTGCGCGAGGCGCGGGTACCGGCGGTGGCCTCGCTGGTGGCCACGGCCGCTGCGACCTCCGCCGCCTGGGTCTGGTCACCGCGCCCCGACGTCGACGGTCACGTCCGTATCGCCCTCGTACAGCCCGGCATCGTCGACGGCACCGACAGCGGTGACCGGCGTTTCGCCCGCGAGGAGCAGCTGACCCGGCAACTGGCCGGACAGCGCCCCGACCTGATCGTCTGGGGCGAGAGCAGCGTCGGGTACGACCTCGGTGACCGGCCCGACCTCGCCCGGCGGATCGCCGCCCTCTCCCGGGAGACCGGCGCCGACATCCTGGTCAACGTGGACGCCCGGCGCTCCGACCGGCCCGGCATCTACAAGAGTTCCCTCCTGGTGGGCGCGGACGGCCCGACCGGGGACCGGTACGACAAGATGCGGCTGGTCCCCTTCGGCGAGTACATACCGGCCCGTTCGCTGCTCGGCTGGGCCACCTCGGTCGGCAAGGCGGCCGGCGAGGACCGGCGCCGCGGCACCGAGCAGGTGGTGATGAACGTCGGCCACGGGCTGCGGGTCGGCCCCATGGTCTGCTTCGAGACCGCGTTCCCCGACATGAGCCGGCATCTCGCCCAGGACGGCGCCGAGGTGCTGATAGGCCAGACGTCGACCTCGTCGTTCCAGCACAGCTGGGCCCCCGAACAGCACGCCTCGCTGGCCGCCCTGCGGGCCGCCGAGACCGGCCGCACCATGGTCCACGCCACGCTGACCGGTGTCTCCGCGGTGTACGGCCCGGGCGGGGAGCGGCTGGGCCCGTGGCTGGGCACGGACGCCGGCACGGCGCGGGTCTACGAGGTGCCGATCGCCCGCGGTGTCACGCCGTTCGTGCGGTACGGAGACTGGACGGTGGACGGCGCGCTGCTGGTGCTGGCCGGCTTCTGTCTGGGCGAGGGGCTGCGGCTGCGGGCGGTCAGGCTGCGCCGGGGTGCCGCCGAACCTCTCGTACCACCTGCTCGCACAGCTCATGAGTCGCCAGTGCGTCCCGGGCGCTGAGCACCTTGCCGGCACGGACGGCGTCGAGGAAGACGAGCACGGCCTGTTCGATGCCGCGCTGCCGGGCGACCGGCACCCAGTCGCCGCGCCGCCGGAGCGTCGGCTGCCCCTTGTGGTCGATCACCTCGGCGAGGTTGAGGACCTGTCGCTTGGTGTCCTGCCCGGAGACCTCCAGGATCTCCTCCGCCGAGCCGCTGAGCCGGTTCATCACACCGAGCGCGGTGAAGCCGTCCCCGGACAGTTGCAGGACCACGTGGTGCAGCAGGCCCTCGGCGACGCGGGCCCGGACGGTGACGTCGTCGACCGGGCCGGGGGCGAGGAAGCGGAGGGTGTCGACGACGTGGATGAAGTCGTCGAGGATCATCGCGCGGGGTTCCTCGGGCAGCCCGATGCGGTTCTTCTGCATCAGGATCAGCTCGCGCGGGTGGTCGGCGCACTGGACGTAACCGGGGGCGTGGCGCCGGTTGAAGCCGACGAACAGCGACACGTTCCGCGCCTCGGCGAGCGCCACAAGGCGCGCGGAGTCGTCGAGTCGGTAGGCGAGGGGCTTGTCGACGTACGTCGGTACGCCTGCCTCCAGGAGCCGGGTGACGATCTCGGGGTGGGCGGCCGTGGGCGCGTGCACGAAGGCGGCGTCGAGATCCTGGGCGAGGAGGTCGTCGAGGGTCGCGTGCCGGTGGCCGGCGGGCAGCCGGAGGCTGTCGGCGACCTCGGCGAGAGTGGCCGGGGTGCGGGTCTGGAGATGGAGTTCGAGGCCCGGCTGTGCGCCCAGCACCGGCAGATACGCCTTCCGCGCGATGTCGCCGAGTCCGATGCAGCCGACCTTCACTGACGCTCCCCTCACGGTTCCCCATGTGCCTGTCCGGAAGCATACGGGCCGATATTCCGTGGTGGGATCGGGCGTGGTGGGCGAGGATGCCGGGCATGACGACCGAACGCCGCATGCCCGCCTTCGACGCCGACGAACACGCCATGCTGGAGGGCTGGTTGGAGTTCCACCGGCAGACCCTCGCGATGAAGTGCGCGGGCCTGACCGACGCCCAGCTCGCCATCGCCTCGGTGGAGCCGTCCCCGCTGTCCCTCATGGGGCTGGTGCGGCACATGGCCGACGTGGAGCGGTCCTGGTACCGCAGGGTTCTGGCCGGTGAGACGGCACCCCCGCTCTACTGGAGCGAGGAGGAACCGGACGGCGAGTTCCACTTCGGCGAGGCGGACACCTGGCAGGAGGCGTACGCGAGCTGGCAGGCCGAGATCGAGGCCGCCCGGCGCAACGCGGCCGACTTCGGCCTGGACGACCTCTCCAAGGGCCGCCACCGCCGCACCGGGGAGCAGGTCAGCCTGCGCTGGATCCACACCCACATGATCGAGGAGTACGCCCGGCACAACGGCCACGCCGACCTGATCCGGGAGCGTATCGACGGCGCGACCGGCGACTGACGTCAGCCTCGCAGCCGCCGGTCCCCCGTACGGGGCACGAGATCACCCGTGCGGGGCACCAAACTCCCGTCGGCGGTGTCAACCTCCGTGCGGACCCAGCAGAGTTGCGCGGGTGCATCGAACGACCACCACCGCAGCGCTTCTGGTCACCGTGACCGTCTCGGCCCTCTCCGGCTGCGTGACGGTCCAGCGTCCGGCGGCACCCGGCCCGCCGCCCGGTACGGCGCCCTCGCAGCCGTCGGTGCCCCGCCCGGACGGGACCGCCGAGCCCCGGGTGGTGCAGGCGCCGGTCAAGGAGGCCCTGGAGATGGTCGGCCCGTCCCGCCCGGCCCCCCGGGCCACGCCGACCGCCGCCCACGCCCCGGCGCCCCCTCCCCCGGCCCAGCACCGGACCCCCGCCCCGCGCGCGGCCGCCCCGCACCCCCACCCGCACCCACAGCGGACCCACGGCCCGGGGACCGACGTCCCCGATCTCTCCGGGCCCGCGCCGAAGGCCCCGGACGTGTGCGCCCTCGGCAGGCAGTACGGCGGCTGGCGCACGGACAGCCCGGAGGCGCGGATCTGCCAGCAGACGTACGGGCGTTGAGGAGGCGCGCGCGAGGATGCGGCGCACGGTGGCGACGACTACGGCGCCGGCCAGGGGCCGGTGGACGGCGATCGACCGGACCGCCGCTAGTTCGGCCGCTGCCGTGGTGGGCCCCAGGAGTCGCCGTCCGGCGTGTCGTCCTCCCGCAGCCGCAGCTCCAGGCGGCTGATCGCCGCCCGCACCCCGTCGCCGTACCCGTCGTCGCCGAGAGCGGCGGCGGCCGCGCCGCGGGCCCGGCGCAGATGGGTGCGGGCGGCCTCGGTGCGGCCGAGCTTGACGTAGTCGGCGGCGAGGTTCAGATGCAGCGAGGGGTAGAAGCCGCGCAGCCCCTCGGCTCCCTCCGCCTCGTCCGCCGCCGACAGCGCCCTCAGGTCCCAGGCGAGTTCGTCGGACGGGTCGTCCTGGGTGTCGGCCAGATAGTGGGCCAGGGTGCAGCGGTGCAACGGCTCGCCGTGTTCGCCGAGCTCCGCCCACAGGTCGAGCAGCCGCCGGCGGGCCTCCTCGCGGTCCCCGGCGTGGTGCAGCATCACGACCTGCCCGATCCGTGTGAGCACGGCATCAGGTGCCGTGCGCTCCTGTCGCTCCGCCACCACGTCCTCCGAGCTCTCCGCTGTCTCCGACGACGCTAACCGCCACCGGGGCCCCGCAGCGCCATCCGACCCACCCCGAAACCGACGTGTTCCCACGCACCGCCCGGCCCTCCGCCCGAGCGACCCCCACCACGCGGGACCACTCCCCCCGGCACCCCCACGCCGGACAGGATCGCCGCCCGCCCACCGCCCGCACCGCGCAAAACCACCGCGTCCACCGGCCGCCCCGCCCTCGCACCGCCCGTCCGGCACGGAACTGCCGCACACCCACCAGCCCGCCCCACGGGCGACCACCACCCGCTCATCGCCCGCCCCGCGCGGGACCGTCCCCCTGCGGCCCCGCCCCCGATACCCCCGTCAGCCCCCGTAGACCCGGCACCCCGCCCCGCGTGCTCAGCCCAAGTTCGGGATGTGCCAGTCGATCGGCTGGTGGCCCTGCTCCGCGACCGCCTCGTTGATCTGGGTGAACGGGCGGGAGCCGAAGAACTTCTTCGCGGACAGGGGGGACGGGTGGGCGCCCTGGACCACCACGTGCCGGGTCTCGTCGATCAGGCGGAGCTTCTTCTGCGCGTAGCCGCCCCAGAGGACGAAGACCGCCGGGTCGGGCCGCTCGGCGACCGCGCGGATCACCGCGTCCGTGAACTTCTCCCAGCCCTTGTTCTTGTGCGAGTTGGCCTCACCGGCGCGGACCGTGAGCACCGCGTTGAGCAGCAGCACACCCTGCTGGGCCCACGGCATCAGATAGCCGTTGTCCGGCGTCTCCTCCCAGCCCAGCTCCTCCTTCATCTCCTTGTAGATGTTCCGCAGGGACGGCGGGATCTTCACCCCGGGGCGGACGGAGAAGCACAGACCGTGGCCCTGGCCCTCGCCGTGGTACGGGTCCTGGCCGAGGACCAGCACCTTGACCTGGTCGTACGGCGTGGCGTCCAGCGCGGCGAAGACCTCCTCGCGCGGCGGGTAGACAGGGCCGTTCGCCCGCTCCTCCTCGACGAACTCGGTCAGCTCCTTGAAGTAGGGCTGCTGCAGTTCGTCGCCCAGAACCCCGCGCCAGGACTCGGGCAGCATGGCGATGTCGGTCACGTCAACGTCCTCACGATGTACGGTCACTTGCAGTTCCTGCTGATGCCCAAGAACCTACAGGCGGCCACTGACAATCGCCCTCGCACACCGGTTCACCAGCTGGTCTTGCGGTGCAGCTCCCACATCATCATGATCGTCGACGGGTCGAGCGCCTGCTCGCCGCCGGAGATGTCGTCGCTGGCCGCGACGTACTGCCGCCCCTGCCACAGCGGGATCAGCCGGGCGTCGTTGACGAGGATCTGCTGGGCCTCCTCGAACTGCTTGACGACCTCGCCGCGGTCGCTCTCGGTGCGCGACTCGGGCAGCAGTCTGCCGGTGATCACGGGGGACGGGTAGGGCGTCCCGAGCGCGTTCTGCTCGCCGACGAACGGGGCGATGAAGTTGTCCGGGTCGGGGAAGTCCGGGAACCAGCCGCGCCCGAACACCGGGTACTCGCCCTTCTGGTAACCGACGACATAGGTCTTCCAGGGCCGGCTTCGCAGGGTGATGGTGAACAGCCCCGAGTCGTCGAGCTGTCGCTTGAGTTCCTGGAACATCCGGCCGGTCTCGGAGCCGTACCGGTCGGTGGTGTACCAGAGGGTGAGCGGGACCTTCTGGGTGACGCCCGCGTCGGCGAGGATCTTGCGGGCCTTGGAGGTGCTGGGGTCGCCGAAGTCGTCGAAGAAGCCGGTGGTGTGGCCGGTGAGCCCCGCCGGGACCATGGAGTAGAGCGGGTCGACGGTGCCCTCGTAGACCTTGTGGGCGATCGCGGCACGGTCGACGATCTGGGCCACCGCCCTGCGCACGGCGGGCTGTTTGGCCCACGGGTCAGCGGGGTTGAACACCAGGTAGCTGATGTCGGTGCCGGCGCCGTCGACCAGTTGCAGTTCGGTGTCGGTGTGCGTCTCCAGGGCGACGATGTCGGAGGCGGCGAGGCCGCGGTAGGTGACGTCGATGTCCCCGGACCGCAGGGCCTTGACCATGGTGGCCGAGTCCTGGAAGTAGCGGATGGTCACCGCGTCGTTCTGCCGGTCGGCGAAGCCCTGGTAGCGGTCGTTGCGGACGAGTTCGGCCCGCTTCTCGTCGTACGACCTGAGGGTGTACGGCCCGGAGCCGTGCACCGAGTCGTCCTTGCGCAGCGACTTCGCGGGGTAGTCGTCGGGGTCGACGATCGACATGGCCGGGGTGGCGAGCACGAACGGGAAGGTGGCGTCGGTCTTGTTGAGGTGGAAGACCACCTCGCGGTCGCCGAGCGCCTGCACCCGGTCGAGGCTGCCGAGCAGTCCGGCGGGTCCGCTGGGCGCGTTGATGGTCCGGATCCGGTCGATGGAGTACTTGACGGCCTCCGCGTCGAGCGTGTCGCCGTCGGCGAACTTCAGGCCGGAGCGCAGTTCGCAGCGGTAGGTGCGGTTTCCGGAGTCCGTGAAGGCGCAGTTCTCGGCGGCGTCGGGCTCCGGGGTGGTGGCACCGTTGGGGTAGGCGAGCAGGGTCTGGTAGATGTTCCGGAACAGCTCCCAGGAGCCGTCCCAGGAGCCGGCGGGGTCGAGGGTGCTGGGGGCGCTGGTGGTCCCGACGACGATCGGCCCGCTGTCATCCGTGCTGCTGCCGGCGAACACCCCGCAGCCGGCCACCAGGGATATGGACGCGACAGCGGCCACTCGTCGAAGACCTCGGTTCCGGTTGAACACGTGCTCGCTCCTCGATCCGCCATACCAGGGGTCGGCGGCAGACCATACCGCAGCGTTGTCCTCCTTGAACCGCCCCGGAAACACGGGCGTTGATCGAATGTGCTATGACGACGTTGTCATCCGGCTGTGCGGATCCTGTACGGCTGTCCGGGCGTCGTTTCCGTCGTTCCTGGGACGAAATGTCTGTGACGAACACGACGCCCGGAGGCGGGCCGGGCGGCCTGTGGAGCCGTCAGGCCATGCCGGCGTTGAGGAAGATGCCGCCGTCGACCACGAGGGTCTGGCCGGTGACCCAGTCAGACTGCTCCGAGGTCAGGAACGCGGCCGCGCCGCCGATGTCGGAGGGCACGCCGAGCCGCTTGAGCGGGTAGCCCGCGGCGGCCTCCGCCTCCCGGCCCTCGTACAGGGCCTCGGCGAACTTGGTCTTGACGACCGCGGGGGCGATCGCGTTGACCCGGACGCCCGGCGCGAACTCGTGCGCCAGCTGCTGGGTCAGGTTGATCATCGCGGCCTTGCTGATGCCGTACGCGCCGATGAACGGCGAGGCCGACAGACCGGCGACGGAGGCGATGTTGACGATGGCGCCGCCGTTGTCCTTCTGCCAGGCGTGCCAGGTCTTCTGGGCGAAGCCGAGGGCCGAGACCACGTTGGTCTCGAACACCTTGCGGGCCACGTCCAGGTCGACGTCGGCGATCGGGCCGAAGACCGGGTTGGTGCCGGCGTTGTTGACCAGGAAGTCGACGCGGCCGAAGACCTCCATGGTGCGCTCGACGACCTCGCTCTGGTGGGCCAGGTCGTGGGCCTTGCCGGCGATGCCGATGACCCGCTCGGAGCCGAGGCTCTCGACGGCCGCCTTGAGGGCGTCCTCGTTGCGGCCGGTGATGGCGACCCGGTCGCCGCGGGCGATCAGCGCCTCGGCGACGCCGTAGCCGATACCGCGGCTGGCGCCGGTGATGATGGCGACCTTGCCGGACAGCTCGGGCAGTTCAGTCATGTCGGTGATCCTCGATAGTCCCTGGTGAGTCCCTGGTACCCGCTAGTCCAGCGGTCCGCCGGCCACGTACAGCACCTGGCCGGAGACGAAGCCGGCCGCCTCGTTGGTGAAGAAGGCGATGGCGTTGGCGATGTCCTCGGGCTCACCGACACGCTGCACCGGGATCTGGGTGGCGGCGGCGGCCTTGAACTCCTCGAAGCCCATCTTCACGCGCTCGGCGGTGGCCTTGGTCATCTCGGTGGCGATGAAGCCGGGGGCGACGGCGTTGGCGGTGATGCCGAACTTGCCGAGCTCGATGGCGAGGGTCTTGGTGAAGCCCTGCAGACCGGCCTTGGCGGCGGAGTAGTTGGCCTGGCCGCGGTTGCCGAGCGCCGAGGAGGAGGACAGGTTGACGACCCGGCCCCAGCCGGCCTCGACCATGTGCTGCTGGACGGCCTTGGTCATCAGGAAGGAGCCGCGCAGGTGCACGTTCAGAACCGTGTCCCAGTCGGACGCGGACATCTTGAACAGCAGGTTGTCGCGGAGCACGCCGGCGTTGTTGACCAGGATGGTCGGGGCGCCCAGCTCCTCGACGACCCGCGCGATCGCGGCGCCGACCTGGGCCTCGTCGGAGACGTCGGCGCCGACCGCGATCGCCTTGCCGCCGGCGGCGGTGATCTTCTCGACGGTGTCCTTGCAGGCGGCCTCGTCGAGGTCGATCACGGCGACCGCACGGCCCTCGGCGGCCAGTCGTACGGCGGTGGCGGCGCCGATCCCGCGTGCGGCACCGGTGACGACCGCGACCCGCTGCTCTGTGGTGGACATTCCTGTGTCTCCTCGCCCTTGAGAGAACCTGATCGAGTGAGCCCGCTCACGGAGCCCGCCCTGCGGTGAGCGACCGCTTAGTACCTTCAGCAGACGTGACGCTAGAAGCCCTGGCACGCGGTGTCAACGTCACACCGCGCGGGTGTGATCCATTACCTCACCAGGAGGTCCAGCAACCGCTCGGTCTCGGCCGCCGGATCGAGGGTGAGCCCGGTGTGCACGGGGCCGGGCTGCACGACCGTCGAGCGGGGGGCGACGAGCCAGCGGAAGCGCCGCCCCGGGTCGTCGCCGGCCGCCTGCCCCGCCGCCTCCCCGCCCGCGCAGACGCCCTCGACCGCCCCGAGCGCGGCCCGCACCCCGGCCACGTCCGCGTCCGGGTCCAGGGCCAGCAGCCGGGTCTCGTCGAGATGGGTGCGGGCACCGACGTAGACCTTGGCCCGGCAGTAGACGATCACGCCCGCGTTGATGTATTCGCCGCGTTCCACGCGGGGTACGACACGCAGCAGGGCGTACTCGAAGACGTCCCGGCCGCCACCCTGGCCGTCCCGGGTGATGTGGCGCTCGGTCACATGTCCGGCCACATGGATATGGGTCTCGCTCACTTGGCTCCCTCGGTGCGGGGCGCGACGCCGGTGATGCGCTCGTGGATGACGGCGGCCCGGGCGAGCAGCGGCCGGGCGTAGGTCCGCCGCAGGTCGTCGGGGGTGTCGAAGCCCGGCTCGCCGGCCAGCCAGACGTCGGGGATCTCGGCGGTGACCTCGGCGAGCAGGTCCTCGGTGACCCGGGGCGCCAACTCGGCGGCGGCCGCCCGGACATCGGGGGCGAAGCCGCTCAGCGCGTGGTCGGCGGCGTCGTAGGGGCGGGCGGCGGAGGCCTCGGCGGCGGGCCAGTTGTGCTGCCAGATCATGGTGGCGCCGTGGTCGATGAGCCACAGGTCGCCGCGGTGCACCAGCAGGTTGGGGTTGCGCCAGGAGCGGTCGACGTTGTTGATCAGCGCGTCGAACCAGACGATCCGCCCGGCCTCCTCGGGGCTCACCGTGAAGGCGAGCGGGTCGAAGCCGAGGGCGCCGGAGAGGAAGTCCATGCCGAGGTTGGTGCCGCCGCTGCCCCGCAGCAGGTCCTGCACCTGCTGCTCGGGTTCACCGAGCCCCAGCACCGGGTCCAGTTCGACGGTGACCAGACGGGGCATCCGGAACCCGAGCCGCCGGGCGAGTTCACCGCAGACCACCTCGGCGACCAGCGTCTTCCGGCCCTGCCCCGCGCCGGTGAACTTCATGACGTACGTCCCGAAGTCGTCGGCCTCGACGAGCCCCGGCAGTGAGCCGCCCTCACGCAGGGGCGTGACATAGCGGGTCACAGTGACTTCTGGCAGCATTTCCTGAGGCCATCCAAGTCTTCAGCCTTGCGATCAACAGCGGAGGGAGGCAGCCTTCCGCCTTCCGGCCTCCGGCACGAAGTGAGCATAGTAACCGAGCGTGATGGCCGCCCATGAATACCCGAGCCGTCCCGCCGGGCGATGCGCACGCCTGAGGTAACGCGCCAACTCCTGTGCCACCACCAAGGACGTACAGAGGCGGAGCACCTCCGGCTCCGGGTTCCCGGTGAGCGGTTCTCCGGGCACGGCGGCACCCTCAGCCACCACACCGGCACCCACAGCCACGCCCGTCAACCACACCTGCCACCCGCGGCCGATCCCGTCGCAGCCCCTCACAGAGGACCGCGAGGGCGTCGCCGGCCGCCGCCGGATCGTCATCACCCGCCCGCCTGAAGGGAATCAGGGATTGACGCCACCGCATTTACTTAGAGTAGCCTTGCCTAAGTTGACCGGTTTCCGGAGGGTGGCTGGTGGGATCAGGGGAACCGTCGGGACGCGATGTCCTGGCACGCTCGGTCAGGGGGCAGGGGCGGCGGCTCGCCCTGGGCTCCGCGCTCGGCTGTGTGCACCAACTCGGGGAAGCGCTGGTCCCCGTGCTCATCGGTGTCGTCGTGGACCAGGCCGTGGCCGGACAGGACGCCGGACGTCTGGCGCTGTGGCTGGCCGTCCTGGCCGTCCTGTACGTGTGCCTGTCGTGGAGCTTCCGGCTGGGTGCGCGCGCCGGTGAACGCGGTGCCGAGGAAGCCGCGCACACCCTTCGGCTGGCGATCGTGCACCGGGTCCTCGATCCCCGGGGCGGCGCCGAGGAGGACCGGCTCTCCGGCGAACTCGCCAACGTGGCCACCGAGGACGCCAAGCGGGTCGGCGCGGTCAACATGGCGCTGATGAGCGGGATCTGGGCGGTCGCCGGCATCACCGTGAGCGCCGTGGCCCTGCTGCTGACCTCCGTGACGCTCGGTCTGATCGTGCTGCTGGGCACGCCGGTGCTGCTGTGGCTGGGCCATCTGCTCAGCAAGCCGCTGGAGCGGCGCAGCGAGGCCGAGCAGGACCGGGCCGCGGGCGCCGCCGGAGTCGCGGCCGACCTGGTGGCCGGGCTGCGGGTGCTGAAGGGACTCGGCGCGCAGCGGGCGGCCGTCGAGCGGTACCGCCGTACCAGCAGGGTCTCCCTCGCGGCCACCCTGCGCGCGGCCCGCGCGGAGGCCTGGCAGACCGGTCTGGTACTGGCCCTCACCGGCGGGTTCATCGCGCTGATCGCCTGGGTGGGCGGGCGGCTGGCGCTCGACGGCTCGCTGACGCTCGGGCAGTTGGTCTCGGCGGTCGGGCTCGCGCTGTTCCTGCTGGGGCCGCTGGAGACGTTCGCCTGGGTCAACACCGAGCTGGCGCAGGGCCGCGCCTCCGCCGCCCGGATCGCCCGGGTGCTGGCCGCCGGACCCGCCGTCGTGGGCGGGGACGAGCCGGTGCCGGACGGGGTGCGCGGGGAGGTGCGGCTGCGCGGGGTGCGGTACGGCGGCCTCGACGGTGTGGACCTCGACCTGCCCGCCGGTCGGCTGACCGGGATCGCGGTGACGGATCCGGCGTGTGCCGAGGCCCTGTTGAGCTGTCTGGGCCGGGAGGCGGACCCGGAGTCGGGCTCGGTCGAGCTGGACGGGGTGCCGCTGACCCGGCTGGACCCGGCGGGGCTGCGGGCCGCGGTGCTGGTGGCCGCGCACGACGCCGCGCTGTTCGAGGGTTCCCTGGCGGCGAACGTGACCCCCGGGGGCGGCGACGGACCGGACCCGCGCACGGACCGGGCCATGGCCGCCGCCGACGCCGACGAGGTCGCCCGTTCGCTGCCGGACGGCGCGGACACCGGGGTCGGCGAGGGCGGGCGGTCGCTGTCCGGCGGACAGCGGCAGCGCGTCCTGCTCGCGCGGGCGCTGCGCGCCGAACCGCCGGTCCTGGTCGTGCACGATCCGACGACCGCGGTGGACGCGGTCACCGAGGCCCGGATCGCCGAGGGGCTCAGGCGGATCAGGCAGGGCCGGACGACGGTCGTGGTGACCAACAGCCCGGCGCTGCTCGCCGTCACCGACCGGGTGGTGTTCCTGGACGGCGGCCGGGTGGGCGCCGAGGGCACGCACGCGGAGCTGGCACTGACCCACGAGACCTACCGGACGGCGGTGCTCGCATGACCCGGACCGACCAAGGGGCCGATCCCGGGCGGGCGCTGCTGCCGACGGCCACGCCCGCCCGCACCCGCGCGGCCGTCCGCGAACTGCTGCGCCCGAACCGGGGGCTGGCGGCCGCCGGCTTCGGCGTGATGGTGCTGGCCACGGCCGGCGGGCTGCTCACCCAGCCGCTGCTCGGCCATATCGTCGACCTGGTCACCCGGCACCGCTCCCCCGACGCGCTCACCGTGCCCGTGCTCGCCCTCGCCGGGGTGGCCGTGGTGCAGGGCGTGACGACCGCGCTGGGCATGTCGCTGGTGTCCCGGCTCGGCGAGACCGCGCTCGCCCGGCTGCGCGAACTGTTCGTGGAGCGTGCCCTGGCGCTGCCGCTGGAGCGGCTGGAGCGGGCGGGCTCCGGCGACCTCAACTCCCGGGTCACCCGGGACGTGTCCCGGGTCGCCGACGCGGTGCGCACCGCCCTGCCCGAACTCGCCCGCTCCGCGCTGTCGATCGTGCTGACCCTGGGCGCCCTCGCCCTGCTGGACTGGCGGTTCCTGCTGGCGGCGCTGCTCGCCGTGCCGGTGCAGGCGCACACCGCGCGCTGGTACGTGCGCAACGCCGTCCCCCTGTACGCGCGGGAGCGGATCGCCACCGGCGAGCAACAGCAGCAGTTGCTGGACACCATCGGAGGGGCGCGCACGGTACGGGCGTACCGGCTCCAGGACGGCCACAGCCGGCGGGTCGCCGAGCGCTCGCGGACCGCGGTGGAACTGACCATGCGCGGGGTGCGGCTGGTGCTGCGCTTCTACAGCAGGCTGCACATCGCCGAGTACGTGGGTCTCGCCGCCGTCCTGGGCACCGGGTTCCTGCTGGTGCGGTCCGGTTCCGCCTCGGTCGGCACGGCGACCGCCGCCGCTCTGTACTTCCACAGCCTCTTCGGTCCGGTCAACACCGCGCTGGTGCTGCTCGACGACGCCCAGTCGGCGACCGCGGGCCTGGCCCGGCTGGTCGGTGTGATCGACGAGCCGGTGCCCGCGGTCTCCGGGCAGCGGGACGCCGGTACGACGGCCAGGACGGGCGATCCGTCCGTGACCCTGGCCGGTGTCTCGCACGCGTACGTGCCCGGCCGTCCGGTGCTGCGCGGTGTCGACCTGGAGATACGGCCCAAGGAGCGGATCGCGCTGGTCGGCACCACCGGTGCGGGCAAGACGACCCTGGCCAAGCTGGTGGCCGGGCTGCACCGCGCGGAGTCGGGCCGGGTCGACATCGGCGGCGCCGAACCGGACGAGTCCGGGCGGCTGGTGGGGCTCGTCACCCAGGAGGTGCACGTGTTCGCCGGGCCGCTCGCCGACGACCTGCGCCTGGCCCGCCCGGACGCGAGCGACGAGGAGCTGTGGGACGCGCTGGCCCGGGTGGGCGCCCTCGGCTGGGCCGAGGCCCTGCCCGAGGGGCTGGACACGGTCGTCGGCGACGGCGGCCACCGGCTCACCGCCGACCGCGCCCAGCAACTCGCCCTGGCCCGTCTCCTGCTGGCCGATCCGCCGGTCGTCGTGCTCGACGAGGCGACCGCCGAGGCCGGCAGTTCGGGCGCCCGGCTCCTCGACGAGGCCGCCGAGCAGGCACTGCGGGGCCGTACGGCGCTGGTGGTGGCCCACCGGCTGAGCCAGGCCGCGGCGGCCGACCGGGTCGTCGTCCTGGACGCCGGCCGGGTTGTCGAGGAGGGCACCCACGACGAACTCCTCGCCGCCGAGGGCCGGTACGCGGCCCTGTGGCAGGCCTGGGCCGGCAGCCGCGCCACCGGCGAACGCCCCGCCGACGCCTCCCGGGCCCCCCGCTGACCGAGCCCCCGACTGATCCAAGCCGCCCCCGCCGGACCCCATCGCCCAGACCAGAAGGATCACCCGATGCCTCGCGCCACCAGAGTCTCCAGGCTCACCGGCCTGCTCGCCTCCGTACTCCTGCTCACGGCGACGGCGGTCGCCTGCGGCTCCTCCGACAGCGACTCCGACTCCGCCTCGGCCGGTTCCACGGGCTCGTCCGCGTCCGCGGGTGCCTACCCGGTGACGATCGCCCACAAGTACGGCAGTACGACGATCAAGTCCGAGCCGAAGCGGATCGTGACCGTCGGCCTCACCGACCAGGACGCGGTCCTCGCCCTCGGCAAGGTCCCGGTCGGCACGACCGAGTGGCTGGGCGGCTACAAGGGCGCGATCGGCCCGTGGGCCCAGGACAAGCTGGGCAGTGCCGCCGCGCCGACCGTGCTCAAGGACACCGGCACCGGCCCCCAGGTGGAGAAGATCGCCGCGCTCAGGCCGGATCTGATCCTCGCCGTGTACGGGGGGCTGACCAAGGCGCAGTACGAGAGCCTGTCGAAGTTCGCGCCGGTGGTGGCCCAGCCGAAGGAGTACAACGACTACGGCGTGCCGTGGCAGCAGCAGACCGAGGAGATCGGCCAGGCGCTCGGCAAGGCGGACGAGGCCAAGACGCTGGTCTCGGGCGTCGAGGCCGAGTTCGCGGCGGCCAAGAAGGCCAACCCGGAGTTCGCCAAGGCCACGGCGGTCATGGCGACCCCGTACGAGGGCGTGTTCGTCTACGGCAGCGAGGACCCGCGCTCCCGGCTCCTGTCCGACCTCGGTTTCTCGCTGCCCAAGGACCTCGACAAGGTGATCGGGGACCAGTTCGGCGCCAACATCAGCAAGGAGCGCTACGACCTGCTCGACCAGGACGTGGCCGTATGGATCGCGCCGGACACCACCACGTCGGTCACCAAGCTGCACAGTGACCCGATCTACGGTGACCTGAACGTGGTGAAGCAGGGCCGTGAGGTCTACGTCAAGGAGACCAGCGACTACGGCAACGCGGTGTCCCTGTCGACCGTGCTGAGCATCCCCTACGTCCTGGACCGCCTGGTGCCGCAGCTGGCGGCGGCGGTGGACGGCAAGACCGCCACGAAGGTCGAGCAGCCGGCGTCGTAGCGCATCGGAAAGGGGGGGTGGGTCCGGGACCGGACCCACCCCCCCTTTCGTCTTTTCCTCGTCCGTCAGGAGCCGTCGACGAGGCTCCTGGGGCGCAGGTCCGTCCAGTGGGTCTCGATGTGGTCCAGGCACTCCTGGCGAGCGGCCGGGCCATGGACGACCGTCCAGCCCGCGGGGACGTCCACGAAGTCGGGCCACAGGCTGTACTGGCCCTCGTCGTTGACGAGGACGGAGTAGACGCCGTCGGGGTTCTCGAACGGGTTGCTCATGTCAGCGGGTCCTTGCCTTTCGGTCGGTTCGGTGGGTGCGGTCGGTCAGTTCAGTTCGTCCGCGCGGACTACCAGCACTTCCAGCGCGCGGAACCAGGTCTCGGCCAGCGCCCGTACCGCGTCCTCGGTGAGGAGTCCGGCCGCGTAGGCCCAGTGGGCGCTGAGTTCCGGCCCCTCGGGGCGGTCCTCGGTGAGGGCGTTGAGGGTGAGGGCGTGGGACATCGGCATGCCCGGGTCGGCGTCGAGGTCGGCGGCCGACTCCTCGGCGGCGTAGGACCAGTCGGCGGCGGCCGGCCGGTCGAAACGGCCCATGTAGTTGAACTCGATCTGCGGTTCGCCCAGTTCGGCGAGGAGCGGACCGGTCACCGGGTTGAGGTGGCGCAGCAGGCCGTGGCCGATACCGGCCGTGGGGAGGTCGGTGAGGTGCGCCCGGATCCGGGCCACCGCCCCGTCAAGGGCGGCCCCGCCCGCGAGGGCGTCCGGGCCGGCCGCGCCCGGGTCGAGCCGTACCGGGACCACGCTGGTGAACCAGCCGACCGTACGGGACAGGTCGGCGTCGCCGGCGAGTTCCTCCTCGCGGCCGTGGCCCTCCAGGTCGACCAGGACCGGGCCGCCGGCGCTCGCCGCGCCCAGGGTCCGGGCCCGCCAGTCACCGACGGCCAGGGCGAACGCGGTGAGCAGGACGTCGTTGACGCTCGCCCCGAAGGCGGCCGGGGCCCGGCCGAGCAGGGGGCCGGTGATACCGGCGGGCAGGGTCAGGGAGAGGTAGCGGGTGCTCGCGACGGTGTCCCGGGCGGGGTCGAGGGGGCGGGCCAGGGGCAGCCCGGCGCCCTCGGCGAGAGCGGACGTCCACCACGGCAGCTCGTCCTCGGCGGCCGGGTCGGCGGCACGGGCGCCGAGCAGCCGCGACCAGCGGGCGAACGACAGCTCCACCGGGGCCGGTTCGGGGGTACGGCCGCCGCGGACGGCCGCCCAGGCGGTGGCCAGGTCGGGCAGCAGCACCCGCCAGGAGACGCCGTCGATCACCAGGTGGTGGACGAGGAGCAGCAGCCGCCCGGGGTGGTCGGGGCCGGCGTCGAACCAGACCGCCCGCACCATCGCCCCGGCGTCCGGGTCGAGTCCCGCCAGGGCCGTGGGCGCGTGGCGGACGATGACGTCGCGCAGCGCGGTCTCGTCGGTCGCGGCGTCGCGTACGTCGACCCGGGCGAGCCACGTCCGCACGTCGGTGTCCGGTGCGGCCTGCACCCACAGGGCGGGCTCCGGTGTGCGGACGAGCCGGGCGCGCAGCATGTCGTGCCGGGCGGCGAGCGCCCCGAGCACGGTCAGCAGGCCGGGCTCGGTCAGGTCCGCCGGGGTGCGCAGCAGGGCTGCCTGGTGGTAGGCGGCGAGCGGGCCGCCGCGTGCCAGCAGGGCCCGCATGATCGGGGTGAGCGGGACACGGCCGGTGCCGTCGTCGTGGGTGGTGTGCCGTTCGCCGGCGCCCAGCGGGACGGCGACACCGGCGAGGGCGGCGACCGTGCGGTGCTGGAAGACCTGGCGGGGCGTGATCCGCAGACCGCCCGAGCGGGCCCGGGCGACGAGTTGCATGGCGACGATGCTGTCGCCGCCGAAGGCGAAGAAGTCGTCGTCCGTGCCGATGGCCTCGGCGGGCAGGCCGAGGGCGTCCGCGAACAGGTCGCGCAGGGTGTGCTCGGTGTCGTTCTCCGGGGCCCGGCCGCCGCCCGCCGCGGTGAAGTCGGGGGCGGGCAGGGCGGCCCGGTCGAGCTTGCCGTTGGACAGCAGCGGCAGCCGCTCCAGCACGACGACGGCGGCCGGGACCATGTAGTCGGGCAGGGTGGCCGCGGCATGCGCCCGCAGCTCCGCACCGTCCGCGCCATCGGCCTCGACGACGGTGTAGGCGATCAACTGCCGTATCCCGGGCCGGTGTTCGCGGGCCACGACCACGGTCTGGGCGACCGTCGGGTGGGTGTCGAGCGCGGCCTCGATCTCGGCGAGTTCGATGCGGTAGCCGCGGATCTTGACCTGGTCGTCGGTGCGTCCGGCGAACTCCAGCAGGCCGTCCTCGGTCCAGCGGGCCAGGTCGCCGGTGCGGTACATCCGCTCCCCCGGTGCGCCGAAGGGGTCGGCGACGAAGCGTTCGGCGGTGAGTTCCGGGCGGCCGAGGTAGCCGCGGGCCAGGCCAGGCCCGGACAGGTACAGCTCGCCGGTGAAGCCGGGCGGGACCGGGCGCAGGGCGGTGTCCAGGACGTAGGCGCGGGAGTGGTGGACGGGGCGTCCGACGACCGGGCGGGCACTGTCGCGGACCCGGCCGACGAGGGCGTCGACGGTGGCCTCGGTGGGGCCGTAGAGGTTGACCGCCTCGGTGTCCGGGAGCGCGGCGAGCCGCTGCCACAGCGACTCGGGTACGGCCTCGCCGCCGAAGCCGACCAGTGCGAGCGGGCAGCCGCCGTCGGGGCCGATCAGGCCGCTGTCGGCCATCCGGGCGAGCAGGGACGGGGTGACCTCGATGAAGTCGATGCCTTGGTCGCGGAGGAAGGCGGCGAGGAGTTCGGGGTCGCGGCGGGTGTCGTCGTCGGCGATGTGCAGCGCGTGCCCGTCGAGGAGCCAGAGCTGCGGCTGCCAGGAGGCGTCGAAGGAGAACGACCAGGCGTGTCCGACCCTCAGGTGCCGTCGCCCGGTGCGTTCCTTGGCCAGGTCGTGCAGGTCGTGGCGGTGGCTGTGGAAGAGATTGGCGACACCGCGCTGGGTGACGACGACCCCCTTGGGGCGGCCGGTGGAGCCGGAGGTGTAGATGACGTAGGCGGGGTGGTCGGGGCCGGGCGGGGTGGGCTCGGCCTGCGGCAGGCCGTCCGCCGGGGCGTCCAGGAGCAGGACCGGGACATCGGCGGCGGGCAGCGCGGCGGCGGTCTCCACGGTGGCGAGGAGCAGCGCCGGGCGGGCGTCGGCGAGCATCGCGTTCAGCCGGGTCTCGGGCAGGTCGGGGTCGAGGGGCAGATAGGCGGCGCCCGCCTTCATCACCGCGAGGATGGCGGCGATGTGGCCGGCGGTGCGGGGCAGGGCGAGCGCGACGATCCGCTCGGGTGCGACCCCGTGCCCGGCCAAGGTCCGTGCCAACTCGGTGCTGCGGGCGTCGAGTTCGGCGAAGGTCCAGGTGGTGCGGCCGTCGGTGACGGCGACCGCGTCGGGGGTGGCGGCGGCCTGCGCGGCGAACAACGCCGGTACGGTGCCGAGCCGTTCGGCGGCCGGGAGCGCGGTGTCGTTCCAGGTCTCCAGGACGGTGTACCGGTCGGCGGAGCCGAGCAGCTCCAGCCGGCCGACGGGACCCTCCGGGTCGGCGGCCATGCCGGTGAGGAGACCGGTCAGGGCGTCCGTGATCCGCCGTACGGTGGCCGCCTCGAACAGGTCGGGGCGGAACTCGGCGGTCACCCGGAGCCGTTCGGCGGGTTCGACGGCCCAGGCCAGCGGATAGTGGGTGGAGTCGGCGTGGTCGCGGACGGTGACGCGCGGCGCGTCGCCCGTCTCCTCGCCGGTCTCCGCCACCGGGTACGACTCGAACACCACGAGGGTGTCGAAGAGTTCGCCCAGTCCGGCGGCGCGCTGGATGTCGGCGAGGCCGAGGTGCTGGTGGGCGATGAGCCGGGACTGCTCGTCCTGGAGCCGCTCCAGCAGAGCGGCGGTGCTCTCCTCGGGGCGCACCCGTACCCGTACCGGGATCGTGTTGATGAACAGGCCGATCATCGCCTCGGATCCGGCGAGTTCGGGCGAGCGGCCGGCGACGGTGGCGCCGAACACGACGTCCTCGCGCCCGGTGAGCCGGCCGAGCAGCACGCCCCAGGCCGCCTGCACCAGGGTGTTGACGGTGATGCCCCGGCGCCTGGCGAACGCCTCCAGCTCCGCCGTGCGGACCGCGTCCAGTTCCACGGTGTGGGTGCCCGGGACGGCGGCGGCCCGGTCGGGGTCGGCGGGCGCCAGCCGGGTGGGCTCGGCGAGACCGGCGAGGGCCGCGGACCAGGCGGCGGTGGACGCGGCCGGGTCCTGGGCGGCCAGCAGCCGCAGGTGCGCGCGGTAGGGGGCGGCCGGGGCCGGGGGGCGGCCCTCGTAGCGCGCCCACAGTTCGGCGGCCAGCAGCGGCAGTGACCAGCCGTCGAGGAGCAGGTGCTGGTGGGAGAGGACCAGCCGGTGCCGGTCCTGGCCGACCCGGGCCAGCAACAGCCGGAGCAGCGGCGGGCGTTCGGGGTCGAATCGGCGCCGTTCCTGTGCGAGCAGCCGGGTCCAGTCCTGCGGCTCCCCGGTGAGGTCGAGCTGCCGCCAGGGCAGCACGGCCGTGCGCGGTACGACGGCGACGGGCCGTCCGGAGGACAGGTGCCAAAAGCCGCTGCGCAGGTTCTCGTGGGCGTCGAGCACGGCCTGCGCGGCGGCGCGCAGCCGGTCGGCGTCCAGGGGGCCGTCGAGGTCGTAGGTGACCTGGACGGTGTAGACGTCGGGTCCCTCGTCGCCGGAGTCCAGGGCCGCGTGGAAGAGCAGGCCGGCCTGGAGCGGGGAGACGGGCAGGACGTCGGTGCCGGCGGGCAGGGCGGTGAGTTCGGCGCGCTCGCTCTCGGTGAGGTCGAGCAGGACGGTCTCGTCCCGGCGTTCGGCGGCGGCCGTGGTGGTCACCGTGGCGAGTCCGGCGGCCGACTTGTGCCGGAACACGTCCCGTGGGCTGAACGCCAGTCCGGCGGCGCGGGCCCGCGCGACCAGCTGCATGGCGACGATGCTGTCCCCGCCGAGGGAGAAGAAGTCGTCCTCGGCACCGACCCGTTGGAGTCCGAGCACCTCGGCGACGAGGCCGCACAGGGTCTCCTCCAGCGGGGTGCGCGGACGGGTGTCGGTGACCTCTGCGGCGAAGTCCGGCGCGGGCAGGGCCCGGCGGTCCAGCTTGCCGTTCGGGGTGAGCGGGAGGGCGTCGAGGGTGACCACGGCGGCGGGGACCATGTGGCCGGGCAGCGACCGCGCGGTGTGGGCGCGGAGTTCGGCGGAGTCCGCGCCGGATCCGGCGGGCACCACGTAGGCGACGAGCCGTTCGTCCCGTGGCACGACCGCGGTGTGCGCGACGGCCGGGTGGGCGGCGAGCACGGCCTCGATCTCGCCGAGCTCGATCCGGAAGCCGCGCAGCTTGACCTGGTCGTCGGTGCGGCCGAGGTACTCCAGTTCACCGTCCGCCGTCCAGCGGGCCAGGTCGCCGGTGCGGTACATCCGCTCCCCCGGCGCCCCGAAGGGATCGGCGACGAACCGCTCGGCGGTCAGCCCGGGGCGGCCGAGGTAGCCGCGCGCCAACTGGACGCCGGCCAGGTACAGTTCGCCGGCCACACCGGGCGGTACGGGCCGCAGGGCGCCGTCCAGGACATAGGTGCGGGTGTTCCACACCGGGCGGCCGATGGGCACGGCCGCCGGGTCGGCGGGCACCTCGTGGGCGGTGACGTCGACGGCGGCCTCGGTGGGGCCGTACAGGTTGTGCAGGCGGGTGTCCGGCAGTACCTGGTGGCAGCGGGCGGCCAGCGGCGCGGGCAGGGCCTCGCCGCTGCACATCACCTGGCGCAGGCCGGTGCAGTCGGCGGCGGTCGGTTCGTCCAGGAAGGCGCGCAGCATCGACGGCACGAAGTGGGCCGTGGTGATGTGCTCGCGCCGGATCAGGGCGGCCAGGTAGGCCGGGTCCTGGTGGCCCTCGGGCCGGGCCACGACCAGGGCGGCGCCGGTGATCAGCGGCCAGAAGAACTCCCACACCGACACGTCGAAGCCCGCCGGGGTCTTCTGCAGCACCCGGTCACCGGCGTCGAGGCGGTAGGTGTCCTGCATCCACTGCAGGCGGTTGGCGATGGCCCGGTGCGGGACGGTGACGCCCTTGGGGCGGCCGGTGGAGCCGGAGGTGTAGATGACGTAGGCGGGGTGGCGGGGGTCGTAGGAGGTGGGCAGAGGTGCGTCGGCCGGGTGCGCGGGCGTGCCGTCGGCGTCCACGGTGAGGCGGGGCACGTCGGTGGCGGGGAGGGTGACGCCGTCGGTGGTGACCAGGCAGACCGGGCGGGCGTCGGTGAGCGTGTACGCCAGCCGCTCGGCCGGGTAGCCGGTGTCGAGGGGCAGATAAGCGGCGCCCGCACGGTGCACGGCGAGCAGGGTCACCACGAGCGCGAGGGAGCGCGGGAGGGCGACGGCGACCGTCGCCTCGGCCGCCGCCCCGTGCGCGGCGAGGGTGTGGGCGAGCCGCTCCACCCGCAGGTCCAGTTCCGCGTAGGTGAGCGAGGTGTCCTCGAAGACGAGCGCGGAGGCGCCGGGGGTGCGGGCCACCCGGGCGCGGAACAGTTCGGGGAGGGTGAGGTCCGGGACGTCCCGGGCGGTGTCGTTCCAGCCGGTGAGGACGAGCGCGCGTTCCTCCTCGCGCAGCACGTCCAGGGTGCCGACGCGGCGGTCCGGGTCGGCGGCGACCTGCGCCAGCAGGGACTCCAGGCGGCGGGCGAGGAGTTCGGCGGTCCGCCGGTCGAAGAGGTCGGCGCTGTACTCGATCCAGCCGTCGATGTGCTCGTCCTGCTCGACGAAGTCGAAGCTGAGGTCGAACTTGGCGCTGTCCTGGCCGACGGTCTCGCCGCGGACCGTGAGGCCGGGCAGGACGGGTGCGCCGCCCTGGCCCGCGAGGTGGACGACCATCACCTGGAACAGCGGGTGCCGGGCCAGGGAGCGTTCCGGGTTGAGGGCCTCCACCAGCCGCTCGAAGGGCAGGTCCTGGTGCTCGTAGGCGGCCAGGTCGGTCTCCCGGACCCGGGCGAGCAGGTCGGCGAAGGTGGGGTCGCCGGACAGGTCGGTGCGCAGCACCAGGGAGTTGACGAAGAAGCCGACCAGGTCTTCGAGGGTCTCGTCGGAGCGGCCGGAGACCGGGGCGCCGAGCGGGATGTCGTCGCCGGCGCCGAGCCGGTGCAGCAGCGCGGCCACGGCCGCCTGGGCGACCATGAACATGCTGACGCCGTGCTCGCGGGCGAGGCCGCGCAGGGCGTGGGCCAGGGCGGGCGGGACGGTGAAGCCGGTGGTGCCGCCGCGTCCGCCGGGCTCGGCGGGTCGCGGCCGGTCGGTGGGCAGGGTCAGCTCACCGGGCAGCCCGCGCAGGGTCTCGGTCCAGTGGGCGAGCAGCCGGGGCTCGGCCGCGGCCAGCAGGTCGCGCTGCCAGAGCGTGTAGTCGGCGTAACTCGCGGGCAGCGGCGTCCAGTCGGGGGCCCGGCCTGCGGTGCGGGCCGCGTAGGCGGTGGAGAGGTCGGCGAGCAGCGGGCGGTCGGACCACTCGTCGGTGGCGATGTGGTGCAGCAGGAGCAGCAGGACGTGCTCGTCCGGGCCGGTCCTGAACAGGGCCGCACGGAACGGGAGTTCGTGTTCCAGGTCGAAGAGGTGCGCCGCCTGCTCCGCGAGGTTCTCGAACGGGGCGTCCGTAAGGGGTACTTGGACGTCCGCCGGGTCCAGGGCGTGCTGGTGCGGGACCCCGTCGACGGCCGGGAAGACGGTCCGCAGCGGGGTGTGCCGGGCGGCCACGTCGTTCAGGGCGGCCTGGAGGGCCTCGCGGTCGAGGAAGCCGGTCAGCCGCCAGGCCGACGGCAGGTTGTACGCCGTGCTCGCGCCGTCCACCTGCGCGAGCAGCCACAGCCGGCGCTGCGCGGAGGACAGCGGCAGCAGTTCGGGACGCGGGCGCGGGTCGGCGAGCGCGGGTCGGGCCGCGTCGCCGGAGGTGTCCGTGCGGGCGGCGAGCCCGGCCACCGTGGGCGCCTCGAAGACCGAGCGGACCGTGAGGTCGGCGCCGAGCGCCGTGCGGACGCGGCTGACCAGACGCATGGCGAGCAGCGAATGGCCGCCCAGCGCGAAGAAGTCGTCGTCCGCGCCGATCCGTTCGAGGCCCAGGACGTCGGCGAACAGGGCGGCGAGGATCTCCTCGCGCGGGGTGCGCGGCGGGGTGCCGTCGGCCGCATCGGCGGTGAACCCGGGGTCGGGCAGGGCCTTGCGGTCGAGCTTGCCGTTCGGGGTGAGCGGCAGGGCGTCGAGGGTGACATAGGCGGCCGGGACCATGTGGGCGGGGAGTGCGGCGGAGGCGTGGCCGCGCAGTGCGGTCGCGTCCACCACCGGCCCCGCGTCGGGGACCACGTAGGCCACGAGCGCCTGGTCGCGGACGGCGACCGTGGCGTGTGCGACGGCCGGGTGGGCGGCCAGCACGGCCTCGATCTCGCCGAGCTCGACCCGGAAGCCGCGCACCTTCACCTGGTCGTCGGTACGGCCCAGGTACTCGACCGTGCCGTCCGCCGTCCAGCGGGCCAGGTCGCCGGTGCGGTACATCCGCTCCCCCGGCGCCCCGAAGGGATCCGCGACGAACCGCTCGGCGGTCAGCCCGGGCCGGTCCAGATAGCCGCGGGCCAGTTGTACGCCCGCCAGATACAGCTCACCCGGGACCCCGGGCGGCACCGGACGCAGACCGGCGTCGAGGACATAGAGGCGGGTGTTCCAGACCGGGCGGCCGATCGGCACGCCGGTCGCGCCGGGACCGATCTCGATGGCGGTGACGTCGACGGAGGCCTCGGTCGGGCCGTAGAGGTTGTGCAGTTCGGCCGGGACCACCTCGTGGAAGCGCCGGGTCACCGCGGCGGGCAGGGCCTCGCCGGAGCACATCACCCGGCGCAGTCCGGTGCAGTCGGCGGCGGTCGGCTCCTCCAGGAACAGCTGGAGCATCGAGGGCACGAAGTGGACGGTGGTGACGTCCTGTTCGCGGATCAGCCGGGCCAGATAAGCGGGGTCGCGATGGCCCTCGGGCCGGGCGACGACCAGCGTGGCCCCGGTGATCAGCGGCCAGAAGAACTCCCACACCGACACGTCGAAGCTGGACGGTGTCTTCTGCAGCACCCGGTCCTCGGTATCGAGCCGGTAGGTGTCCTGCATCCACAGCAGCCGGTTGACGATCCCCTCGTGCGGGACGACCACGCCCTTGGGGCGGCCGGTGGAGCCCGAGGTGTAGATGACGTACGCCGGGTGGCGGGGGTCGTACGAGGTGGGCAGTTCGCCCTGCGGTCCGGTGGGCAGCGCGTCGCGGATCACGCACACCGGGCGGGCGTCCTCGACCATGAGGGCGAGCCGGTCCGCCGGGTAGTCGGGGTCCAGCGGCAGATAGGCGGCCCCGGCGCGGTGCGCGGCGAGCAGCGCGACGACGAGGTCGACCGAGCGCGGCAGGGCGACGGCGACGGTCCGCTCCGGGCCCGCGCCGAGACCGGCCAGGACCCGGGCGGTGTGCTCCACCCGGGCGTCCAGCTCCGCGTAACTGAGCCGCTGTTCCTCGAAGACCAGGGCGGTGGCGTCGGGGGTGCGGGCCGCCTGGGCGCGGAACAGCTCGGGCAGGGTGCCGGTGGGGACCGGGTGGGCGGTGGCGTTCCAGTCGGTGAGGACGCGGGCCCGCTCCTCCTCGTCCAGGACGTCCAGGTCCCCTACCCGCAGGTCGGGTCCGGCGGCGGCGCGGGACAGCAGCCGGACCGCGCGGGCGGCCAGGCGCTCGGCCGTGGCGTGGTCGAAGAGGTCGGTGGCGTACTCCAGGAGCAGGACCACCCGGTCGGACTCGTCGACGTAGGTGAAGTGCAGGTCGAACTTGGCCATGCCGGTGTCCATGTCGAACCACTCGGTGGCCAGGCCCAGCACGTCGGGGTCGCCGTCGGGGCGGAAGTGGTAGCCGAGCATGACCTGGAAGAGCGGGTTGCGGCCGGCCACCCGGGGCGGGTTGAGGGCCTCCACGACGCTGTCGAAGGGCAGGTCCTGGTGCTCGAAGGCGGACAGTGACGACTCCCGTACCCGGCCGAGCAGTTGACGGAAGGTCAGGTCGTCGCCGGACAGGTCGGTGCGCAGTACGAGGGTGTTGACGAAGAAGCCCACCAGGTCGCCGAGGGCCTCGTCGGTGCGGCCCGCGATGGGTGCGCCGAGCGGGATGTCGGCACCGGCGCCGAGCCGGTTGAGCAGGGCGGCGGTGGCGGCCTGGAACAGCATGAACATGCTGGTGCCGGTGGCGGTCGTGAGATCGCGCAGGGCGAGGCCGGTGGCGGCGGGCAGGTCAAGGCGGACCTTGCCGCCGCGTCCGGTCGGCCCGGCGGGGCGCGACCGGTCGGCGGGCAGGGTCAGCTCCTCGGGGAGCCCGCGCAACGCCTCGCTCCAGTGGGCGAGTTGAGCCTCACCGCCGGTGGCGAGCAGCTGCCGCTGCCACAGGGTGTAGTCGGCGTACTGCACGGGCAGCGGCGCCCAGTCCGGGGCCGTACCCGTGCGGCGGGCCGCGTAGGCGGTGTCGAGGTCGGCGAGGAACGGCCGGTCGGACCACTCGTCGGTGGTGATGTGGTGCAGGACGACGGCCACCACGTGGTCGGCTCCACCGAGCCGGAACACCGCGCAGCGCAGCGGGAGTTCGGCGGTGAGGTCGAACGGGCGGCGCTGGGCCGCCTCGATCAGCGCGGGCAGGTCGTCCTCGATCGCGTCGGTGACGGTGAGGGCCGGGTCGGCCTCCTCGGCGGGGACGATCCGCTGGTACGGCTCGCCCTCGTGCGAGGGGAACACCGTGCGCAGGGCCTCGTGGCGGCCCGCCACATCCCGCAGGGCGGCACGCAGGGCCTCGGTGTCCAGGTCGCCGCGCAGCCGGAAGACCAGCGGGAAGTTGTAGGCGACACCGCTGCCGGTGATCTGCTCGACCAGCAGCAGCCGGCGCTGGGCCGGGGACAGCGGGATGCGGTCGGGCCGGTCGGTCACCGGGATCACGGGCGGCCGGGCCGGGCTCGCCTCGCCGACCCGGGCGGCGAGCCGGGCGGGGGTGGGTGCCTCGAAGAGATCACGGATGGCGAGTTCGGCGCCCAGCTCGGTGCGGGCGCGGCTGACCAGCCGGGTGGCGAGCAGCGAATGGCCGCCCAGGTCGAAGAAGTCGTCCTCCGCACCGGCCTCCGGCAGCCCCAGCACCTCCGCGAACAGCCGGCACAGCACCTCCTCCTGCGGGGTGCGGGGGCCGCGTCCGCCGCCGAGGGCGACCGCGGGTTCGGCCTCGGGCAGGGCGCGGACGTCGAGCTTGCCGTTGGCGTTCATGGGCAGGCCGTCGACGGTGACGAAGGCGGCCGGGACCATGTACTCGGGCAGCTCACGGCCGAGGTCCTCGCGCAGCCTGCGGATCAGGGCGCTGGTCTCGCGGGCGGCGGTGGGGTCGTTGGCGTAGGGCGCGGTGCCGCCGCCGGCGCGGAACAGGCCGCCGGTGAGCCGGTGTTCGGCCACTTGGGCCGTTTCGCCCGTGAGGAAGACGGCGTCGTACGTGCCGGTCCGTGCCGACCAGGTGGTCAGTACCCGGTATCCGGCGTCCGCGCCGAGCGTGTGCAGGGTCTCCGGGTCGACGCCGTCCTCGGCCGTCCGGCCGTCCGGGATACCGGTCACCCGCAGGGCGGCGGGCCGCTCGGCGCGCGAGCGGGCGCCGAGGTGGCCGGTCAGCCGGCCGCCTGCCGACAGGAGGTCCCCGACGGCCTCGGAGGTCAAGCCGCCGCGGGCGAGTTCGCCCACGGTGTGGGCGGTGGTCCACCGGACGGTCGGGGCGTCGTCGAGGCGGAGGTCCGGCTCGCCGGCGTACAGGACGACGTCGTAGCGGTGCCGGATCAGTTCGTTGTGGTGACGGCCGCGCTTGGTGCGCAGATCGACGCCGTGGCCGAGGGCGGTGAAGAAGTCCGGGTCGACCAGGAGTTCCTTCTCCAGGCGCAGACCGCGCTCCACCGCCCGCTCCAGCTCGGCCTCCGCCGTGCCCCGGGCCCGCTGGATCTCGGTGTGGAAGCTGCGGGCAAGGCGCAGATTGCGGACGTCGCCGACGAACAGGGCGCCGCCGGGGGCGAGCAGTGCCATGGCGCCGTCGATGACGGCGGTGAGGTACTCGATGCTCGGGAAGTACTGGATGACGGAGTTGATGACGATCGTGTCGAAGTAGCCCGTGGGCAGGCCGCCGAGATCGTCGGCGGGCCGGCAGCGCAGCTCGACCTTGGCCGCCAGCTCCGGGTCCCGGGCGCGCAGTTCGGCGCCGATCTTGCGGATGACGGGGGCGGCGAAGTCGGTCGCCCAGTAGGCCTCGGCGTCCGGGGCGAGCCGGGACAGCAGCAGGCCGGAGCCGACGCCGATCTCGAGGATGCGGCGCGGGTTCAGGGAGCGGATGCGGGCGAGGGTGGCCTCGCGCCACTCGTGCATCTGCTCGAAGGGGATGGGCCGGCCGTCGTAGGAGCTGTCCCAGCCGTCGTACTGCTCGGTGAAGACGGCGGTGCCGATCTCCTCGTACTCGTCGGAGTAGATCTCCTGCCACTCGCCGACCTGGGCGGCCTCGGCGGCGGTGCGTTCGGCGGTGTCGGCGCCGGAGGGCACGACATAGCCGACGAGGCGTTCGTCGCGGACGACCACGGCGGCCTGGGAGACCAGCGGGTGGCGGCTGAGGGCGGTCTCGATCTCGCCGGGTTCGATGCGGTAGCCGCGGATCTTGACCTGGTCGTCGGTGCGGCCGAGGAAGTCGAGGTTCCCGTCGGCGGCGCGGCGCACCAGGTCGCCGGTGCGGTACATGCGCTCGCCGGGCGTCCCGAACGGGTCGGCGACGAACCGTTCGGCGGTCAGGCCGGGGCGGTCGAGATAGCCGCGGGCCAGGCCGATTCCGGCGATGTACAGCTCGCCGGGGACACCGTCGGGCACCGGGCGCAGCCAGGCGTCGAGGATGTGGGCGCGGGTGCCGCGGATGGGCTTGCCGACGGTCGGGGTGGCGCTGTCGAGGGTGCCGCCGCCGAGGGTGTTGATGGTGTACTCGGTCGGCCCGTACAGGTTGTAGCCGTAGGTGCCCTCTGTGTCGCGCAGGGCCGCCCACACCGTCTCCGGGACCGCCTCGCCGCCGAGCAGGACGAGCGGCGGGACATGACCCTCCAACAGGCCCTGTTCGATGAGGAGCCGGGCGTAGGTGGGGGTCACGTTGACGACGTCGACGCGGTGTCGTTCGCAGTAGGCAACCAGCGCCTCCGCGTCACGGCGCAACTCCTCGTCGCACACGTGCACTTCGTGGCCCTCGACCAGCCAGAGCAGCTCCTCCCACGACATGTCGAAGGCGAAGGACACGGTGTGCGCGATCCGCAGCCGCCGTCCCCCCGCCGCCGCGATGGCCGGTTCGAAGATCTCCTTCTGGTGGTTGAGCTGCATGTTCGTCAGACCCCGGTAGGGGGTGACGACGCCCTTGGGGCGGCCGGTGGAGCCGGAGGTGTAGATGACGTAGGCGGGGTGTTCGAGGCTGAAGCGGCGGTGCACGGGCGTGTCCGGAAGCCCCGCCAACTCCCCCTTGGTGGCCGGGTCGTCGAGCAGCACCCGGGCCAGGTCGCCGTCGAGCGTGGCCGATACGGCCGCGTTGCTGAGCAGCAGCAGCGGGCGGGCGTCGGCCAGCATCAGGGAGAGCCGGTCGGCCGGGTGGTCCAGCTCCAGCGGCAGGTAGGCGGCGCCCGTGCGCAGCACGGCGAACAGGGCGACGACCATGTCCAGGGAGCGCGGCAGGGCGAGGGCGACGACCCGCTCGGGGCCCGCACCGCGCTCGATCAGCAGCCGGGCCATCCGGTTCACGGCCGCGTCGAGTTCGGCGTAGGTCAGGGTGCGCTCGCCGAAGACCAGGGCGCGGGCGTCCGGGGTGCGGGCGGCCTGGGCGGCGAGCAGGTCGGCGACGGTGTCCTCGGGGTCCGCGACCCGGCCGGCGGCCCACTCCTCGCGCAGCGCCGTGTGTTCGGCGGGCAGCAGCGGGTCCAGGGAGCCGACGGGTGCCGTCAGGTCGGCGGTGAGGCGGTCCAGGAGCAGGGCGAAGCGGTCCAGGAGGGCCTGCGCGCGGTCCGCGGGGACCAGGTCGGGCCGGTGGGTGAGGGTGACCGCGATCCGGTGGCCCGGGGTGACGACGAGGTTGGCCGGGTAGTGGGTGGCGTCGACGTTGGCGACGGCGGTGGCGCCGTGCCGGGTGCGCAGCTGGGCCAGCCGGTCCTCGGTGTCGTTGTTGCGGAGCACGAACAGGGTGTCGAAGAGCTTGCGGTGCCCGGTCTCGGCCTGGAGCACGCCGAGGCTGAGGTGCTCGTAGGGCATCAGGTCGAGCCGCTCGCCCTGGACGCGGCGGAGCAGGTCGAGGACCGGCTCGGCGGGGTCGAACGCGATCCGGGTGGGGACGGTGTTGAGGAACAGCCCGATGATGTTCTCGACGTCGTGGACCTCGCTGGGCCGGCCGGCGACGGTGGTGCCGAACACGACGTCGGGACGGCCGGTGGCGGACGCGAGGGTGAGCCCCCAGGCCGCGTTGAGCAGGGTGTTCAGGGTGAGGCCGTGGACGCGGCCGGTCTCCCGGAGCCGGTCGCCGAGTGCGGCGGTCAGGCGTACGTCGAGCTGGTCGGGGATGACCGGTTCGAGACCGTCGGCGGCCGTCGGGGCCAGCAGGGTGGGCTCCTCCAGGCCGACGAGGGCGGTGCGCCAGGCGGCGGTGGCGGCGGAGTCGTCCTGCTGGTCCAGCCAGGTCAGGTAGTCCCGGTAGCTGCCGGGCGTGGCCAGGGCGGAGGCGTCGCCGCCCGTCTCGTACAGCGCGAACAGCTCGTCGAGGAAGAGCCAGGCCGACCAGCCGTCCCAGAGGATCAGATGGCGGCCGATGACGAGCCGGTCGCCGCGCTCGGCGCCGAGGCGCAGCAGGAGCAGCCGGAACAGCGGGGGCGCGGACAGGTCGAACCGGCGGTTGCGTTCGGCGTCGGTCAACTCCCGCACCCGGGCGTCCTGTTCGGCGGCCGGGAGGCGGGCGAGGTCGACCTCCTCCAGCGGGATCTCCGGGTCCTCGACGATGAACTGCACCGGCTGGTCCAGGCCCTCGCTGGTGAAGCCGGCGCGCAGCCCGGGGTTGCGGTCGAGGAGGGTGCGGACGGCGGCGCGCAGCCGGGCCGCGTCCAGCCGGGTGGCGAAGTCGAAGGTCTCGTGGACGGTGTAGACGTCCAACGCGCCCTGGTCGTAGGCCGAGTGGAAGAACAGGCCCTCCTGGAGGGGGGCCAGCGGCCAGACGTCGGCGACGGCCGCAGGGCCGGCGAGGGCGCGGATCCGGGCGTGCTCGGCGTCGGTGAGGACGAACGCGGCGGCGGTGGCCTCAGTGGCGGCCGTGGCCGTGCCGGCGTTGGCCGCGAGGGCGGCGGGCGTGCGGTGGGTGAAGACGTCGCGCGGGCTGAGGTCCAGGCCGACTGCGCGGGCCCGGCTGGCGACGCCGATGGAGCTGATGCTGTCGCCGCCGAGCCGGAAGAAGTCGTCGTCCGGGCCGACGTCGGCGATGCCGAGGACGGCCGCGTAGATGTCGGTGAGCTGCCGCTCCAGGGGTCCGGCGGGCTCGCGGCGGGCGGCGCGTTCGGCCTCGGGGGCGGGCAGCGCGGCCTGGTCGAGCTTGCCGCTGGGGGTCAGCGGCAGGTCGTCCAGGACGACGTACGCCTCCGGGACCAAGGCCGCGGGCAGCGCGTCGGCGAGCGCGGCGCGCAGGTCGGCGGGGTCGGCGACGGCACCGGTCGCCGGGACCGCGTAGGCGACCAGGCGCTGGTCGCGGACGACGACGGCACCGCGCGCCACCGCCGGATGCCGGGTCAACGCGGCCTCGATCTCGCCGAGTTCGATTCGGTTGCCGCGCAGCTTGACCTGCCGGTCGGTGCGGCCCAGGTAGTCGACGGTGCCGTCCGGGCGGCGGCGCACCAGGTCACCGGTGCGGTACATGCGGGCGCCGGGCGCTCCGAAGGGATCCGCGACGAAGCGGTCGGCGGTGAGCGCGGGCCGCCGGTGGTAGCCGCGGGCCAGCTGGACGCCGGTCAGGTACAGCTCGCCGGGCACGCCGTCGGGCACCGGGCGCAGGCAGGAGTCCAGCACGCGCAGGCCGGTGTTCCACACGGGCCGGCCGATGGGCACGGTGGTGTCGGGTGCGCCGTCGAAGGCGTGGTGGGTGACGTCGACGGCGGCCTCGGTGGGCCCGTACAGGTTGTGCAGCGGTACGCCGGTCAGCTCGTGCCAGCGGGCCGCCGCCCGTCCGGGCAGCCCCTCGCCGCTGCTGAGGACCCGGCGCAGGCTGCCCGCCCAGGACGGGTCCGCGGTGACCTCCTCGGAGGCGAGGAACGCCTCCAGCATCGACGGCACGAAGTGCATCGTCGTCACCTTCTCGGCCCGGATCAGCCGGGCGAGGTAGGCGGGGTCGCGGTGCCCGTCGGGGGCGGCGAGGACGACGGCGGCGCCCTCGTGCAGCGCCCAGAAGAACTCCCAGACGCTCACGTCGAAACTGGCCGGCGTCTTCTGCAGCACCCGGTCGTCGGCGGTGAGTTGATACGCGCCCTGCATCCAGGCGAGCCGGTTGCCGATGGCACGGTGGGTGACGACGACGCCCTTGGGGCGGCCGGTGGAGCCGGAGGTGTAGATGAGGTAGGCGGGGTGGTCCGGGGTGAGCGGCACGGACCGGGGTGCGTCGGGAACGTCCGCGTCCTCCTCGACGTACAGGATGTCCAGGCCGTCCGTGTCCGGCAGGCGTACGGCGTCCCGGGCGGTGGTGACGACGGTCCGGGCGCCGGAGTCGGTGAGCATGTACGCGATGCGGTCGGCCGGGTAGTCGAGGTCGAGCGGCAGATAGGCGGCGCCCGCCTTGAGCACGCCGAGCAGGGCGACCATCAGCTCGGCCGAGCGGGGCACGGCGACGGCGACGAACTGCTCGGGTCCCGCTCCCTGGGCCCGCAGCCGTCGGGCCAATGCCTCGGCGCGGGCGTCGAGTTCGGCGTAGGTGAGGGTGGTGTCCGCGAAGACGACGGCGGTGGCGTCGGGGGTGCGGGCGGTCCCCGCGGCGATGGCGGCGGGCAGGGTGACCGCCGGTACGGCGTGCCGCTCGCCCTCGGGGTGGGTCCGCTCGGCCGGGGTGAGCAGGTCGAGGGCGGCCACCGGGCGTGCGGTGTCCTCGGCGAGGGCGTCCAGGACCAGGGTGAGCCGGTCGGCGAGGAGCTCTGCGGCGTCGGCGGGGAGCCGGTCGGCGTGGTGCTTGAGGCGCAGGTCGAGACGGCGGCCGGGCTTGACGACGAGGGCCAGCGGATAGTGGACGGCGTCGTGGAAGGCGTGCCCGGTCAGCCGGACGGTGCCGGTGGGGTCGGTGAGGTGCGAGTCGGCGGGGTAGTTCTCGAACACCACGAGGGTGTCGAAGAGTTCGCCGCCGCCCGCGTGCCCGGCGGCCCGCTGGATCTCGGCGAGGCCGAGGTGCTGGTGGTCCAGCAGGGCGCTCTGTTCCCGCTGGAGACGTTCGAGTACGGCGCCGAGGGTGTCGCCGGGGGCCCAGCTCAGCCGGGTGGGCAGGGTGTTGATGAAGAGGCCGACCATCGACTCGATGCCGGCCACGGCGGCGTCGCGGCCGGAGACGGTGGTGCCGAACAGCACGTCCTGACGGCCGGTGAGGCCGGCCACCAGCAGGCCCCAGGCGGCCTGTACGACGGTGCCGAGGGTGACGCCGTGCTCGCGGGCACGGGCGGTGAGGCGCGCGGTGGTGCGCTCGGGCAGCTCGATGCGGATCTGGGCGGGCTCGATCGGCCCGGCGGCGGGGGTCTCGACCAGGCGGGTGGGCTCGTCGATCCCGGCCAGGGCGCCTCGCCACGCGTCCCGTGCGGCCTCGCGGTCGGCGCGTCCGACACGGGCCAGGTAGCCGCGGAGCGGGGCGACTTCGGGCAGTGCGGCGGGCTCGGCGCCGTAGAGGGCGAGGAGTTCGCGGTGCAGGACGGGCAGCGACCAGCCGTCCGCCACGATGTGATGGAACGTCAGGACGAGCCGGCTGCGGTCCGGGGCGAGGCGCACCAGGGCGCAGCGCAGCAGCGGCGGGCGGGCGAGGTCGAAGCGGCGGGTGCGTTCGTCGGCGGCGACGGCCTCGGCGAGGCCCGCGCGGACGGCGGTGTCCTGGGCGGCGAGGTCGACCTCGCGCCACGGTACGTCGAGGCCGGTGGCGACGATCTGGACGGGGCGGCCGCCCGGGAGCTGGCGGAAGCAGGCCCGCAGCGGGGCATGCCGGTCGAGCAGCCGCTGGGCGGCCTGCCGGAGCAGGTCGCCGTCGACGGGCCCGGCGAGTTCGATCACCTGCTGGACCACGTAGGCGTCGTGCTCGCTGCCGTCCACCAGGGCGTGGAAGAAGAAGCCCTCCTGGAGCGGGCCGAGGGGCAGGACCTCGGCGACCGTGAGCGGGTCCCGGCCCTGGAGTGCGGCGAGTTCGTCGGCGGTCGGGGCGTCCCAGGGCAGCTCAGCGGTGTCGTCGCCGCCGTCGGCGGTGCGGGCGACGGTGGCGAGGTGGGCGACCGTACGGTGCCTGAACACGTCGCGCGGGGTCAGCTCCAGGCCTGCCCGGCGGGCCAGGACGAGCAGCTGGATGGCGACGATGCTGTCGCCGCCGAGCGCGAAGAAGTCGTCGTCGACGGTGACCGAGGGCACCCGCAGGGCTCGCGCGTACAGGTCGCACAGCAGGCGTTCGCGCTCGGTGCGCGGGGCGCGGCCCGAGCTGAGCAGGCCGTAGTCCGGGACGGGCAGGGCGGCGGAGTCGAGCTTGCCGCTGGGGGTGACGGGCAGCCGGTCCAGCGGCACCAGGGCGGCCGGGACCATGTACTCGGGCAGGAACTCGGCGGTGTGCGCACGCAGTTGGGCCATCAGCGCGGTGACGTTGCGGAACGGCGCGGGGCGGTTGGCGTGCGGGTGGTCCTGGGCGGGGCGGTAGAGCGGGCCGAGCGGGGTGTCGTCGCCGAGGGCGAACACCGCGTCGAAGCTGCCGTCCTCGGCGTCCGCGGTCCAGGTCAGGGCCGCCCCGTAGGCGTGCCGGGCGGCGGTCTCGTACAGGGCCTCGGGGTCGACGCCCGCACCGCCGGTGCGGCTGCTGTCGTCGAGGGTGCCGAGCGCGGCCAGGTCGGGGGCGAGACGGGCGTTGGGGATGCCGGTGACCCGGAGGCGGGCCGGGCGGTCGGCGGCGGCGAGCCGCTCGGCGAGGGCCTCGGGGGTGCCGAGAGCGGACCAGGCGATCTCGGTCGCGGTGCCGGCGGACGTCTCGGTCGCGATGTCGGCGGGGGTCTCGGTCGCGATGTCGGCGGGGGTCTCGGTCGCGATGTCGGCGGGGGTCTCGGCGCCCGGGCGCAGGACGACGTCGTAGCGGTAGCGGGTCAGCTCGTTGTGGTGGGTGCCGCGCTTGAGCCGTACCTCGGCGGTGAAGCCGTCCAGGGCCGCGAAGTAGTCGGGGTCGACGAGGAGTTCGCCCTCCCAGGCCACGGCCCGGTCGACGGCGGCGCGCAGGGCGTCCTTGTCGTCCGTGTGGGCCCGGCCCGTCTCGATGGCCGCGCTCAGGGTCCGCAGCAGCCGCAGGTTCCGTACGTCGCCGACGAACAGCGCACCACCGGGCGCGAGGAGCCGGGCCGCCGAGCGCAGGACGTCGGTGAGGTAGTCGGAGCTCGGGAAGTACTGGATGACGGAGTTGACGACGATCGTGTCGAAGGAACCCTCCGGCAGGCCGGTCAGCTCGTGCGCGGGCCGCGCCAGCAGGGTGACCTTGCCGGCCAGCTCCGGTACGGCGTCGACCTGGACGCGCAGGGCCCGTACGGCTTCCTCGGAGAGGTCGGTGCCGACGTACCCGTCACAGTCCGGGGCGATCCGGGAAAGCAGCAGACCGCTGCCGACGCCGATCTCCAGGACGCGGCGGGGCCGCAGTTCGCGGATCCGGTCGACGGTCGCGTCCCGCCACTCGCGCAGGTCGGCGAGCGGGATGGGCAGCCCGTCGTACATGCTGTTCCAGCCCGCGAAGTTCTCCTCGAAGCCGTCCGAACCGGCGGCGGAGTAGAGGAGTTCGTGCAGGTCCTTCCAGTCGGACAAGGCCTCGTCGGCCTCGGCCGCGGCGTCCAGGGAGGGCACGACGTACGCGGCGAGGCGGCGGTCGCCGGGTCGGTCCTCGCGGACCACCACGGCGGCCTGGTCGACGGCCGGGTGGGCGCGCAGTACCGACTCGATCTCGCCGGGCTCGATACGGAAGCCGCGGATCTTGACCTGGCTGTCGGCGCGGCCGTGGAACTCCAGCCGTCCGTCCGCCTTCCAGCGGACCAGGTCGCCGGTGCGGTAGAGGCGCTCGCCGGGCGCGCCGAACGGGTCGGCGACGAACCGCTCGGCGGTCAGCGCGGGCCGGCCGAGGTAGCCGCGGGCGAGTCCGGCGCCGCCGAGGTACAACTCCCCCACCACACCGGCGGGTACCGGCCGCAGCCGGTCGTCGAGGACGTAGGCGCGGGTGCCGGGGTCGGGGACGCCGATGGGCACGATGGTGCCGGCCGGGGTGTCCGGGTCGCACCGCCCGAGCGTGGAGTTGGTGGTGGCCTCGGTGGGGCCGTAGGCGTTGAACATCATCCGGTCGCGCGCGTACCGCCCGACCAGTTCCGGCGAGACCCGCTCGGTGCCCGCCAACAGGGTCGCCGTGGGCGGGAGTCGGACGTCCTCCGGCATCGCGGCCAGCAGCGCGGGCGGCAGGATCATGAAGGTGATGCCGTGCTCGTTCGCGTAGTCGGCGAGCGGTGCGCCGGGCACCCGGCGGTCGGCGGGTACGACGACCAGCCGGCCGCCGGAGAGCAGGCCGAGGCACAGGTCCCAGAAGGCCACGTCGAAGCTGGGCGAGGCGAACTGCAGGACCCGGCTGTGCGGGCCGATCCCGAACCGTTCGCGCTGGGTGGCGACCAGCTTGGCGACACCGGCGTGGGAGAGCACCACGCCCTTGGGGCGGCCGGTGGATCCGGAGGTGTAGATGACGTACGCCGCGTGCGCGACGGTCAACTCGGCGGCCGCCGCGGGGTCGTGGGCGGGATATCCGGCGAGTTCGGCGAGGGTCTGCGGGGCGTCGAGGACCAGCGGGTCCTGGCCCGGCGGCAGGTCGGGGACCATCTCGGCGGTGGTGACGAGGCAGACCGGCCGGGCGTCGTCGAGCATGTAGGCGATGCGGTCGGCCGGGTAGTCGGTGTCGACGGGCAGATAGGCGGCGCCCGCCTTCAGTACGGCGACCTCGGCGACGATCATGTCGGCCGAGCGGGGTACGGCGAGGGCCACCACCCGCTCGGGCCCGGCCCCCCGGGCCACCAGGGCGTGCGCCAACCGGGCGGCACGGGCGTCGAGTTCGGCGTAGGTGAGGCGGACGTCCTCGTGGATCAGGGCCACCTCGTCGGGGCGGGCGGCGACCTGGTCGGCGAACATGTGCGGCCAGGTGAGCGCGGGCACGTCGTGCGCGGTGTCGTTCCACTCGGCGAGGATCCGGTGCCGTTCCTCCTCGCCGAGGAGTTCCAGGGCGGCGACCGGGGTGTCGGCCCATTCGAGGGCGGCGGCGAGCAGGGTGGCGTAGTGGCCGAGGATCCGGTCGACGGTGGCCGCCTCGAAGAGGTCGGGGTCGTAGTCCGCGTGCAGTTCCCCGTCGGCCACGGACAGCGCCAGGTCCAGCGGGCCGCCCTCGTCCCAGGGGGCGGCGCCGAAGCCGGTGGCGCACAACAGGGCCCCGCCGCGGCCGGGTTCGGGGGCGAGCAGGCGGAGCAGGCCGGCGGTCGGCAGCCGGTGGGCGGCGGCCTCCGTGCGGGCGGCCGTGACGCGTGCGCGCAGCTGGGCGAAGGAGTGGCCGCCGGCCACCGTCAGGCGCAGCGGGAGCCCGTCGTGGGCGACGGTCATCTCGGTCGCCGCGGCGCCGCCGTAGCGGTGCAGCAGGGCGGCGAAGGCGGCGAGCTGGGTCGCTTCGTCGGCCGTGGTGCCCGACGCGACCGTACGGCGGGCCGGTCGGCGCCGCTCCTGCGACCGTGGCGGGTGGGGGAAGTCGTGCGGCAGCGCGGTCTCCGGTGCCGGTGCGGCGAACTTCTGCCGCCAGTAGTCCTCGGTGGTTGTCGCCCTCGTCACCGCACTCGCAGAAGCTGCCGAACTCGCAGAAGCCGAACTCGCGGAAGAAGGTGCGGAAGAACGCGTGTTGCCCGACACAGCTGCCCGTGCCTCCCCATAGGTGTGGAACGGCTCAGCGGAGCCGCGACCGCTCGCATAGTAAGGTAAGGATTGCCTAACTCAACAGGGTCGATGTGGTTTCAGCGGTCCAAGTCACAGCAGCTGAGGTTATGCTCACCTAACCCGCCCTCAGGAGTGTTCGGGGGCCCACCGGAAGACGGCATGGAGACCCGCAAGTGGCTTCAGACAGAAGGCTTCGCACGACGGTGCTGGTGTCACTGATCGTCGCCCTCCTGGTTCTTTTGTCCCTTCTCTCCGTGGCACTGGGCGCGTTGAGCGTCCCGCTCGACCAAGTGGTCCGCTCGGTCCTCGGGCATCCGCCCAGCCGGCTCGTGGACAACGTGATCTGGTCGGTGCGCATCCCCCGCACCCTGCTGGGCCTCGCGACCGGCGCGGCGCTCGGCATGTCCGGCGCGCTGATGCAGGCCCTGACCCGCAACCCCCTCGCCGACCCCGGGATCCTCGGGGTCAGCGCCGGCGCCTCCTTCGCGATCGTCGTCTCGGTCGCGGTGTTCGGGGTCGGATCGCTGTACGGCTACGTGTGGTTCGCGTTCGCCGGGGCGCTGGCCGCCAGCGTCCTGGTCTTCCTGCTCGGGCGGCTCGGCCGGTCCGGGGCGACCCCCGTCAAGCTGGCGCTCGCCGGAGTGGCCGTCACCTCGCTGCTGTCCTCGCTGACCAGCGCCGTGGTGCTGACCGACCAGGACGCGCTGGACCGGTACCGCTTCTGGTCCGCCGGCACCCTGGCCGACCAGGACTCCGGCGACCTGCCGCGCATCCTGCCGTTCCTCGCGGTCGGCGCCGTCCTCGCGCTGTCCTGCGCCCCCGCCCTCAACAGCATGGCCCTCGGCGACGACGTGGCCGCCTCGCTGGGGCGGCGGCTCGGTCTGGTACGGCTCCAGGGCGTGGCCGCGGTCGTGCTGCTGACCGGCGCGTCGGTCTCCGTGATCGGCCCGGTGGTCTTCCTCGGCCTGGTCGTCCCGCACATCGCCCGGGTGCTGGCCCAGGCGGCCGGCATCGGTCCCGACCACCGCTGGCTGCTGCCGCTGTCGGCGGCGCTCGCCCCCGTGCTGCTGCTGACCGCCGACATCGTGGGCCGGATGGTGGCCAGGCCCACCGAGATCCAGGCCGGCGTGCTGGTCGCGTTCCTCGGCGGCCCGTTCTTCATCGCCCTGGTCCGCCGCCGCAAGCTCGCGGAGGTGTGAACGTGACCGCCCAGTCGCCCCCTCAGACGGCCGCCGAGTCGAAGGCGCAGTCGTCCCCCGGCACCCGGACCCGGCCCGCGCTGCGCGACCGGCCCTTCCGGCTGGCCGCGCCGCCCGTCTCCGGGACGTTCCGGCCGCGCCTGGTGCTGACCGGAGTGCTCGTCGGCCTCGGCGCGTTCGCGCTGTTCTGCTGGGGTCTGGCCCTCGGTGACTATCCGGTGAGTCTGCCCGACGTCGTCAAGGCCCTGTTCGGTGTGGGCGATCCCGGCACGCTCACCGTCGTACGGGACCTGCGGCTGCCGCGTGCCCTCGCCGGGCTCCTCGTCGGCATCGCCTTCGGTGTCTCCGGGGCCGTGTTCCAGACGATGACCCGCAACGCGCTGGCCAGCCCCGACATGATCGGGCTGACCGAAGGCGCCGGCACCGCGGTGGTCGCGGCGGTGGTCCTCGGCTGGACCGGCGGCCTCGGGCTGTCCACGCTGGGGCTGCTCGGCGCCCTCGCGACCGCGCTCCTCGTGTACGCGCTGGCCTGGAAGGGCGGGACCACCGGCTACCGCATCATCCTCGTCGGCATCGGCGTGTCCTGGATCTGCACCAGCGCCACCGACTTCCTGGTGGCGCGGGGCAACCGGTTCCAGGCGGAAGAGGCGCTCGGCTGGCTGGTCGGCAACCTCAACGGCCGTACCTGGGACCAGGTGGACGCACTGGCCGTCGCCCTGGCCGTGCTGCTGCCGGTGGCCCTGGGCATGGGCCGCTGGATGCGCACGCTCCAGCTCGGCGACGACGTGGCGGCCGGGCTCGGCACCCCCGTCCAGCCGGTCCGGCTGGCGCTGCTGCTCACCGGGGTCGGCCTGATCGCCTTCGGCACGGCCGCGGCCGGTCCGGTGGCGTTCGTGGCCCTGGCCAGTCCGCAGATCGCCCTGCGGCTGGCGGGCACCTCGTCGCCGCCCCCGCTCGTCTCCGGTCTCACCGGCGCGTTCGTCGTCCTCGGCTCCGACCTCCTCGCACGCGAGGCGATCCCCGGGACGGAACTGCCGGTCGGGGTCGTCACCGGCGCCCTGGGCGCGCCGGTCCTGCTGTGGCTGCTCATCCGCGCCAACCGCGCGGGCTCTGGAGGCTGATCCCATGTCGACCACCGACTCGCGCACCCCGCGGCCGGCCACCCCCGGCTCGCCCGTCTCCCCCGAAGAGCCCGCGGCCGGGCCCGAGTTGCGGGCCGCCGGCCTCCATCTGGCCTACGACGGACGGCCGGTGGTGGAGGACCTGGACCTCACCGTGCCCACCGGCCGGATCACGGCCATCGTCGGCGCCAACGCCTGCGGCAAGTCGACCCTGTTGCGGGCCCTCGCCCGGCTGCTCGCCCCGCGCCAGGGCGTCGTCGAACTGGACGGCGCCGCGCTGCGCTCCATACCGACCCGGGAACTCGCCCGCAAGCTGGGCATCCTGCCGCAGACGCCGGTGGCGCCGGAGGGGCTGACCGTCGTCGACCTGGTGGGCCGCGGCCGTTCCCCGCACCAGACCTGGTGGCGGCAGTGGTCGGCGGCGGACGAGGAAGCCGTGCGGTCGGCGCTGGCCGCGACCGAACTCACCGACCTCGCGGACCGGCCGGTGGACGAGCTCTCCGGGGGGCAGCGGCAGCGCGCGTGGATCGCCATGGCGGTCGCCCAGGGCACCCCCGTACTGCTGCTGGACGAGCCGACGACCTATCTCGACCTCGCGCACCAGATCGACGTGCTCGACCTGATCACGGACCTCAACCGGCGCGAGGGCCGCACGGTGGTGATGGTGCTGCACGACCTCAACCAGGCCTGCCGGTACGCCGATCACGTCATCGCCATGAAGGCGGGCCGGATCGTCGCCGAGGGCCCGCCGGCCGAGGTGGTCACCGAGGCCACCGTCGAGGACGTCTTCGACCTGCGCTGCCGGATCACCCCCGACCCGGTCAGCGGCACCCCGATGGTCATCCCGCTCGGCCGCCACCACCACGACGACGACACCCACGCCACCGGGAAGACGGTACCGGCCGCCGTCGACTGAGCCGACCGCCGAGACGACCCGCCACGGCACCGTGCCCTGCCGGTCGGCCGGGGGCGAGCGGCAGGGCGGACGGAGAGCCGAGCGACGCGAGCCTCGGCCTCGGGAGGGACGGCGAACCCGGCGGGGGCCGCTGAACCCTCCGGGTCCCTGAAC
>NZ_JBHXSK010000031.1:0-145571 GCF_042716195.1 Streptomyces sp. NPDC058683 | reverse complement strand
CCGGCCGCCCAGCCAGCCGTACACGCTGATCACCGACCCACGCGAGCGGGGCAACACAGCGCGGGATCGCCGGTTGGCCAAACCGGCGATCCCCCGCACCATGGACAGTCCACCGCCACCCCCTGCCCGACCATCGAAAGGCCCCCGCCCACGACCGCAGACACAGCACGAAGCACCGCCCGCCGGTGACAGGCGGCGGCATCGATTCACGCTGCCGCGTAGCTCGCCCGGAACAGATCCTGCGCCCGATCCACGTCCCTCGGCGTACGGAGCTGGACCTCCAGGTCGCCCGTTCCGTGGTGACCGAGCCCGGACACGTCCCGGGTGAAGCCCGGAACGAGGTCGACGTCCTTCGGGTTGACCTTGAGGTAGACCAGCAGCTTGCTGCGCTGCGGCGGGCACAGGCAGGCGAAATTCCGCAGCCGCTGATACGCCCGGTAGGTCTTGCGCTCAACCCGGTTCACACCGTCACCGAGCCCGAGCAGAACCTCGTCGACCGCGCCCGCCAACTCCGTCATCACCGCACCCTGGACGTCGGCCGCCGCCCGGGCAACCGGCTGGCGCCGTCCCCGGCGGGCCACCTGCGTGCCGCCGCTCACGGAAGCCACGGTCTCAAGCCCGACCAGGTCACTGCCGAAGAGCCGGTAGCGGACCAGATCGATCGAGCGCCGGTGCTCACGCACGGCATGCACGTCGTAGCGGGTGAAGTCGCCGGCGACGCAGATCAGACGCGGACCGCTCCACAGGACCTGGGACGCGGCCGTCACCCCGAGCCGGTCGCGGACCAGGTGCTCGAACTCGGCACGGTGATCCACCAGCCAGGCCAGATAGAACAGACCCTGGTTGATGACGCCGGCGTCGACACCACGCTTGTACTCCACGATGACCGGCGAGCCGTTCTCATCCAACCCGAGCGAGTCGATCCGGCCACCGTGCACCGGCCCGGTGCTGTACTCGCTCGCCAGGAACCGGACGCCCAGCAGCGTCTCCATGTGCGCCTCGACTAGACAGTGCACTTCGGCCTCGACCTCAGCAAGACGCGGCATGACCTCGGTCACGCCGCTTTTCGTTGTGTCCGTACGAAACAACTTCAAGTTGACCACCCCCCGCCATCGCGTAGGAGATCAACAACGTCGAGCGGGTCAAGATTTGTTTCCGCAACGGTCGCCAACCCTGTGAACAACGTGTGCCGAACGGTTAGGCGGCGGGTCAGTGCACCGCCATGCGGGGACGCAGCCCCTGCATGCCAGCGTGCCGCATAGGCATCCACACGAATCCAGCACCCATCCAGCACGGTAAAAGTTAAGGGGTCTGACCCCGAAGAGTCAGACCCCTTTTGACCTGTGTGTTTGCTAGATCAGCGACGTGATGCCACGTGACCGGCTAGATATTGAACCGGAACTCGCTCACATGCCCAGCCCCGCACCATGGGCTGGTCGGCCTCCATGCGAGCCTTCTCATCAGCGAGACAAACCCTCTGGCGCGACCGCTCGCAGTGGCCGAGCCGATGGTTGGTCGCATGACCAACGCGTGACCAACAGCGTTCAGGAACAGCCAGAAACACCCAGATGAGGCCCGATCCAGGCGGTAGACGGAGCCCTGCACTGGGACAGCAAAGTGCCTGTTCAGAGGCACATTGGAGCTCGATCCGGCCAGGGGTGGCGGCCCCCGCCAGTTTGCCCCGAGCGGGACGTCGCAAAGTGCGGATGACTCCCGCGTCGGCGGGAAGCACTGGGCTATGAGGTCCGCAGACAGACCCTTTTTCGGATCACCCCCGCGTCGGCGGGAAGCACGTGGCCGTGCCCGGGGCCGACGTCACCTTCGTCGGATCACCCCCGCGTCGGCGGGAAGCACCTGCCCTTGAAGATGTCGTTGACGTACACCGCCGGATCACCCCCGCGTCGGCGGGAAGCACTGCATCCGTCGCACATCCAGCATGCAGCACAGCGTCCTTCCCGCCGACGCGGGGGTGTTCCGTCCGTCACGATCACCACCAACCGGGTCACCAAGTCCTTCCCGCCGACGCGGGGGTGTTCCGCTCGCCGGCGAGGTGGAGGCGGCCACATGACGGTCCTTCCCGCCGACGCGGGGGTGTTCCGCAGTTCGACAAGCTCTACACCGAGCGAACCGGGTCCTTCCCGCCGACGCGGGGGTGTTCCGTGGGCGGGGAGTTGATGCCGGATGAGCCAGAGGTCCTTCCCGCCGACGCGGGGGTGTTCCGTCGTCAACGGGCGTGTACTGGTAGGTGTTGCCGTCCTTCCCGCCGACGCGGGGGTGTTCCGGTGTCCATCGACCAGTCCTGGCCGTTGGCTTCGTGTCCTTCCCGCCGACGCGGGGGTGTTCCGCTCATCTGGACGGGCAGGGAGACGATGCCGCAGTCCTTCCTGCCGACGCGGGGGTGTTCCGGTGGTGGTAGGGACGGCTTCCACCCGCACACGGTCCTTCCCGCCGACGCGGGGGTGTTCCGCCGTCGCCGTTGAGCCACTGCCCGATTTTGATGTCCTTCCCGCCGACGCGGGGGTGTTCCGATGATCGGCCCGATCACTACCGACCTGTTCGCGTCCTTCCCGCCGACGCGGGGGTGTTCCGTGCGAGGTGTACCCGTGCACGTGCGGCGAGCCGTCCTTCCCGCCGACGCGGGGGTGTTCCGCGACGCACGGCGGGTGGATCTGCCCGGCCCCGGTCCTTCCCGCCGACGCGGGGGTGTTCCGTCGACGATCGGCTCAACCCCGTCCAGTGACACGTCCTTCCCGCCGACGCGGAGGTGTTCCGTTGATGCCGAACTCGGTGAGCGGCCCGAGGACGTCCTTCCCGCCGACGCGGGGGTGTTCCGTGCTGGAGCAGCCATCCGGCGGCCCCGGCGTGGTCCTTCCCGCCGACGCGGGGGTGTTCCGTACCGGTCCTGGCCGACCCGGTCGCCGAACAGGTCCTTCCCGCCGACGCGGGGGTGTTCCGTCGGTGTCGGCCATGGCGGTCGTCTCGACGACGTCCTTCCCGCCGACGCGGGGGCGTCCCGTCCTCGTACTCCAGGCCCGTGTGGTGGGCAAGGTCCTTCCCGCCGACGTGGGGGGTGTTCCGTCCACCACGATTCCGTCCACGCCTCTGGCGGCGTCCTTCCCGCCGACGCGGGGGTGTTCCGGTGTCGGAGGCGCCCTTCACGCGGGCGCAGAAGTCCTTCCCGCCGACGCGGGGTGTTCCGCCCTGGACGATGCGCTTACCGGCGTTGATGCCGTGGTCCCCGACCACGCGGGGGTGTTCCGGTGTGGTCGAAGTCGGCCGGAACGGGCGTACGGTGCTCCCCGCCGACGCGGGGGTGTTCCGTCGGCGGCGCGATGGAGCCCGTCCCGGTGCACGTCCTTCCCGCCGACGCGGGGGTGTTCCGTTCGCCGAGCTGCTGCTGAAACTGGCGCTCCCGTCCTTCCCGCCGACGCGGGGGTGTTCCGTACTCGGCGGCGGCCGGAGCGGACCTCGGGGTGTCCTTCCCGCCGACGCGAGGGTGTTCCGGTCTGGTAGACGCCGAGGGGCTGCCCGCACAGGCCATTCCCGCCGACGCGGAGGTGTTCCGTCCTTCCGAACGATGACGTTGGTCCGGGGCGCGTCCTTCCCCCCGACGCGGGGGTTCCGGCGGCGGGGTGCCCGGTGCTCGGCCCTTCGCCGTCCTTCCCGCCGACGCGGGGGTGTTCCGTCCTCCTGGGTCACCGGCCGCGCGCGGCCCTCGTGGTCCTCGCCGATGCGGCGGTGCTCCTGCCACGTAGAGTTCAGCGCTGCGCCGGTCGGCGTCGTCCCCACCGACGTGCGGGTGTCCCGTCGACGACCGGGTGCCACAGCTGGCGGCTCAGGCCGTCCCCACCGATGTGGGGGTGTTCCGACCACAAAGGGCGCGTCTTGCAACCAGCGGGCCCTCGGGATTAATCGTGCCTATTGGCACCTCTTCGACGCATGAAGCCAGGGGCCATAGCACGGGTTCGCCGGTTAGCGAAACCGGCGGTCCTGGTCCTGCAGTGGGCGGAGTACACGGTGGCGCCTGGCGGGCCACCGGACGTGGAGCGACGGTTGGCGCGAGCGCTACTCGATACTCAGCCATGGCGTTGCTCACCGGCCCAGTATCCCGACGCGACGCGGTTCCCCGCTGCGTGGTTTTTCGGCATGACGCCTGACGCACTCACCAGCAGAACTATGACCTCACCACTTGATCGCGGCCGTCATTCGATAGGAACCGCACCCTTCCGAGTATCAACGCCGGTTGCATAGTGTCGATGCTCGCATGACCCCGACGATATTCCCATAATTACCCTTATTGGGCTGGCCTTGCGGGGGCGAGACTGAGTAGTCCGCAGCCGTAGGCTTTACCCCTGCCAATCCCTTCCGCCATTCGCTGGCGCAGCAGGTCGGGGTCTTCGATGAGAGCGTTTCCTTCGAATCGGGTTCGGGGGTTATGGACGCGCTCTTTGTTCTGGGCTTTGAGTCCTGATACAGGGTCCATGCGGGTGGCGTGGGTCGTGTTCAGTTTGAGGCCGGCTTGTTCGGCTTGGCGTTCCCACCATTCGATGGCCGCGGGGCCGGTGAGTGCCACGATGGGCTTGAGGTTGTACAGCTGCTGCATTGATTTGCGGGGTTTGCGTACGGCGCTGGCATCGATGCGGTAACGGACGGGGAGTCCGGGGCGGAGCGCATCAAGGAGAGCATCCAACGGTCGGCTATCTGCGCTTCCGTATGCGGCGGGAAGCGCGTCGAGGTTGGGGCGGGTGCGGCTCTGGAGAAGGAGGTAGGTGCCCTGGGGGGTGGTTTCTGCCCGGAAGAGGATGCCGAGTTGTTTGCGTGCTTCGTCGCCGATGTTGTCCGGGAAGAGTTTCATGATGCTGTAGTGGAGGTCGACGGCGTTGCGGAAGTCGCGTCGGGCCTGCTGGTTTTGGGGGTTGGGGATGATGCGGGTGAGCCAGAGGGGGGTCATGGTCTGTTCCGGGTTGGTTTCTCGGCGGGGTGGACTGTGCGCTCAGGCGGCTGGGTCGCTGATCATTTCGGGTGTGAGGGGGACGTGGCTGATCTGTACGGCCCGGGGCGCGTAGGTGCGTTGTTGGGGGCGGAAGGAAAGTGGGTGGTCGTGGCGTAGTTCGACGTCGAGGGCGAAGGGGTCGGCGTCGGTGATGGTGCGCAGCCACATCGCGGCCGGCTCATCAGGGACGGGGCGGTAGCGTGCGCGGGTGTGGGGCTGGTTCTCCAGCCACGGGTGGAGGGTCAGCGCCTCCTCGATGGGCCGCTCGGTGATGGCCTGGTGCTCGCCGGGCACACCACGGCTGGGGATGGGCCGGGCTGGCACGAAGGCTTTGCGTCCGAAGTAGAGCGGCCAGTGCGGCCGGTGGAGAGCGTCTTCAAGACGCTGGAGGAGTGCGGCGTCGTCGGACTCCAAGGCGACGAGGAAGAGGGCGTCGGCCAGGTAGAAGCGTTTGGTGACGGCGGTGCGGTGGTTTTTGCCTTCGGTGTTGGGCACGTTCTGGACGGTGTGGAAGTCGCTTTCGACGACGCCTTCCCGGTCGACGCGTACGCCCATGCGCAGGGTGGCCAGGTGCTGGATGTCCTCGTCGGCGTCCTGGGGGATGCCGAGGGCGGCGGCGAGGAGGCCGATGACACCGGATTTGGTGGGTTCGGTGGCGGTGTCGCGGCTGTTGAACTGGGATCTGATGCCCCAGGACTGTAGGGGGGCGTCGAAGCACATCAGCAAGGTGGGCATGGCGGTCAGTTCTTGGTCGCGGTCAGCAGCCGGGCGGTGAAGGTGTCGAGGGTGGGAGCGATCTCGTCGTCGGGCACGCCGGTGACGGGGGATCCGATAGAGGCGATGCTGGTGTGGCGCAGCTGGGTGTCGCCGTAGAAGCCGCGCAGTTGCTGGAAGTGGTCGACGAGGCGCTGGGCGGATGCGGCCATGAGGTCGGGGACGTCGGTGACGGGGCTGAGGAAGGCGTTGGCCAGGTTCCAGGCGCCGGTTTCGCGGACGACGCCGAGGAGGGCCTGGGGCATGGTGCGTGCGGCCATGGAGTTCTGCTTGCCGCCGGGCACGGCGTGGATGAAGGAGTACAGCCAGGCGCGGGCCGCGCGGGCGACGAGGTCGGGGTCGGCGGGCAGGTTGGTGGCGAGCTGGTCCAGGTCGAGGTTGGCGTAGCGGTAGAAGCAGGCGGTGTTGAAGTCGACGGTGCCGATCATGTCCGCAGCGGGTTCGGCGTCGGGCCTGAGGTCGTCGAGGGCGGTGTAGTAGTCGAATTCGTTGACGACGGCGTGGGTGGACAGGGCGTGGGCGACCTGTGAGGCGGCGTTGACGTTGAAGTCGGTGTTGTCGGCGATCATGCGTCCGAACAGGGCGATGTCGGCGGCCCGGGTGCCGTCCAGGATGCGCTGGGTGTGTTCCTGGGCCTGCTTGGTGGGTTTGGCCGCGGCCGTCTTCGCGGTCTTCTTCTGCGGCGTTTTCTCGGTCTTCTCCTTGCGCTGTTTCGCGTCGGCCACGGTCTTGGCGAGGGTGTCCCACCGTTCGTCGCAGTAGTCGGCGAGGTGTTCCTGGGCGGGCTGACCGACGTAGAGGAGGTATTTGGTCAGGCCGGTCGCGGGGTGTGCGGCGAAGCCGATCTCCTCCAGGCCGGCCTGGCAGACGCCCAGGGCTTCGTCCCTGTTCCGGCCGCGGTCGGCCAGGATGCTGGCTGCGGCGTCGCGGAGGCGTTTGGTGCGTACGCCGAGCTCGGAGGTGTCCAAGCCGTGCTGGGCGAGGAGTTGGCGTGCGGCGCGTTTGAGGGACTGGCTGGAGATGCGGGCGCGGGTGTGGCCGCCGAAGCGGGCGGTTTTGGGCTGGCCGAGGTCGTCCCGGTTGAGGTTGCTGACGGGGAAGGACTGCAGGAGGTGGAGCTCGATGAGCATGGCGGGTCTCCGGGTCAGGCGGTGGTGTCGGCGGGGGCTGGGGCTGGCTCGGCCGTGGCGGCGGGGGTGGGGCGGCTGGCGCGGTGGTAGTCGCGGGCCCAGGTCAGGCGGATGCGTTGGCGGCGTTCCGCGTTGCGTCCGTTGGGGTCGTCGGTTAGGAGGTCGACGAGTTCGTTGAGGAGGCGGTAGTAGTCGACCGGGATGTCGGCGGTCGCCAGGAGCTGTACGCATTGGCGCAGGTAGTGGGGCAGGGCTGCGGTTTCGACGGAGACCAGCTGGGTGAAGCGTCGTTGTACGGAGTCACCGCGGTCCTGGGCGAGTTGGCCCATGGCGGTGCCGATGGAGGGTTTGCTGCGCTCGCCGTGGTGGGGCTGGGGGTGAAGGGCGAACAGGCCCGCGGCCAGCAGCCAGATGTGCTGTTCGGATTCGGGCGGGTCGAAGTCGAAGACGGTGGTGTAGGCGTCGGCTTCCTGGCGGGGGCCGGCGAAGCAGCGGCGCAGGCGTGCCATGGCGCGACGGGCGTCTCCGGCGGCGTGCCGGTTGTCAGAGGACATCGATCGCTGCAGGCCGTAGAGGTGGGTGACGAAGTCGCCGCGACGCTGCTGGACGCCGTCCGGTTGAGGGGCCGGGGGCCGGGGGGCGGTCATGCGTCCTCCAGGGGTGGCGCGCTGTAGCGGGCGAGGCCGCCGCGGAAAATGTTCTGCAGCTTGTGGCGGGCGAGTTGGAAGTCGTCGAAGTGGGCGCTCGCGGTCAGCAGCAAGCGGTCGCGGCGCGGGGCCCCGTGCAGCCACTGCCAGGCGGTTTTGTCGGCGAGGTCGGAGACGGCCTGGCCCCAGCGTTCAGCAGGCTCGGTCTCGCTGGTGCCGTGCAGGAGGGCCTGGCTCAGCTCACGCAGGAACGCGGCGAACGGCTGCGCCAGCCGCGGCCAGTACAGGATCTCCAGCTCGCTGGACTTCTTCTCCTGCTCCTTGCTCAGTTCCCGGTGGAAGTCGGCCGCGTACTGGCGTTCCATCAGCTTCAGCTGCTCACCGAGGTCGTTGGCCAGGGACACCGCGTACCCGATGATGTAGCCGATGCGGGCGCTGTCGGCCCGCATCAGTGCCACCGGCGCGGGAACGGCTTCCTCGTACCAGGCGTAGGTGTCCCCGCCCTGATCACCGAGCTGCTGGCCGAAGACACGCAGGGTGTAGACGGTGTCCTCGGGGATGTAGCCGTCCTCGACGAGTTCGGCGATGTGATCCAGCGCAGCCGGACGCCGCCGCTCCGGCTCCTGGGCAGGCAGCGGCCCCTTGGCGTAGCGACTGGCACGCCAGCTGTTCCACCAGCGCTTGTCCGACGACAGCAGCAGCTCCTGGCTGTGGCGCCACACACCGCGCAGTTCGTTCAGGGTGACCGCCCTCAGATCGCCCTGCTTGCCGCCTTTGAGCCATGGGCGCCGGTAGGCCGCCATGGCCTCCCATTCGACGAGGTCACCCTCCAGCCGCGTCCCCGGGGTGAGCACCACCCCGTCCACCTCGGTGGTCCCGGAGGAGGTCGTGCTGGACAACAGGATGCGCCTCGACGGCCAGGTGAGCAGGTCCGTCCATCCCAGCGGAACACGCGCGTCAGGCTCGGGATCGGGAGGTTGCTCGGCTTCCCACACCGGCCGGTCCCGTCCCGTGGTGCGCGCGGGCAGTTCGTCATCCGGCTGGTAGCGCTGCATGTTCAGCAGCAGCGTCTCGTGCAGACTCCCGCCCTCGACCAGCACGCAGCCGAAGCGGTTGCCCAGACCGCCCTCTGCGGTGCGCTCCCGCCGGTAGGGCTGTTTCGTGCCTGAGGTGTCGTACGCCTGGACCGTCACCAGCCAGCGGGCCGCCTGCGCCGCCGAAAGGACCGGGCGCTGGTCGGCCGTGGTGTGATCGAACAGGGTCCGGTTGCTGCCCGTGGCCCAGCCAGCGACGAGTTTCGCTGTGCTGCCCGGAGTGTTGTCCAGGGCCGGGCACTGGAAGAACGGCATGTCCGGATCGAACAGATCGAAGCGGGACAGCCATCTCTCCTGGTAGGCGGCCAGTTCGGCCCCGGGCAGTCCACCGTCGGTCTGGGCCTGCCACAGCTGTGCCCACCGGGCGGCGTCCAGCGGCTGGTACACCCGGTGCGCGACAGCCAGCAGCAGGCGGTGCAGGGCCGCGGTCATGGTCGGTGTCGATCCCGCCAGCCGCCGGTAGGCGGCCGCGTCACGCAGCGCCTGGGCCAGGCTGATCTCCTGCCGGGCGCCGTCCATGCGCACCGCCGGCAGCCATGGCTCGGTCAGCAGATTGAAGCCCACAGCGTGTCGTTCCTCCCCCAACTGTCGTGCAGGAGGCGAGTCTTGCAAACGCCACTGACAATCGCGGCGGGTTCACGCGGGAATAGATCACCCGCCGGTCATATCGGCTGAATCCATTCGCAAGCCGAGGCCGGTGCGGTATACGACACGGACGCTACCCAGCCGCGTGCCCTCCTCCTCCAGGACGAGGGCACGGCAGCGCCGCAGCCACGGACTGGTACGAAACAGCGGCGGCACCGGCATCCCGCACAGCGCCTCCACCACCTCCACGGGTACGTCCTCGTCCGCGGTCAGGAACAGCGAGGAGCCCAGCAGGCTCTGCAGCGTCTCGTTGTCGATCGCCGGCTCGTGCGCCTGCAGATCGACCGGGGCGTGGCCAGCGAGCGGGAGGACTAGCGGCGATCGGGGAACCGGGCGCAGCAGTACAACCCGCACCGTTGGGCCCCCATCCTCACCGGCAGCCGCAACGGTCTCCTCGTCATCGGGCCTCATGTCACTGCCCCCCGCCCTCGCGCCGGTAGCTGTCCTGGCGGGTACGGTTCGCCCTGGTCGCCCGCGCGGTCAGCTCCCACAGCTGCACATCATCCCGGGGCTGCGGCAGCCGCACGGCCTCGGCCTTGTCCTCCCGGCCGGCGATGGTGCGCTCCAGCTGCGCGGCCGCCCGCTCCCACTGCTTCTCCCACCCCGGAGGGCAGGCGAGCGCCTCCTGCGGCCCGTAGACCAGATCCACCAGCTGCTGCACCTCATCCGGACAGCGCACCTGCGTACGCTCCCGCAGCACCGCCCACGTCCGCAGCAGCACCGCCTCCGCATACACGTTCCTCGTGTACAGGGGGAAGCTGACCTTCTTCTCTTCCTCCTCGACCCCGGTCAGGGCCAGCAACAGGCCGGGCCTGTCGCCGTCGCGCTGGTGGCGCTGGATGCGGCCCATCCGCTGAATCAGGCTGTCGATGGGCGCCACGGAGCTGATCATCACGTCGAAGTCCACGTCCAGGCCCTCCTCCAGCAGCTTCGTGCCCACCACGATCGCCCGCGCCGGCCGAACCTGTTCCCCGCGGTCGTCCGGGCGGCCGAACCGCTTCAGAATGTCGGCCTCAGCCTGGGCCCGCTCCGCCTCCATCAGCTGCCCGTGCAGCAAAAACACCTCAGGTCGCCCATCCTCCGGCAACTCCTCGACGAGCTGGAGGATCTCCTCGTACGCCTCGACGGCATGCCGGACCAGGTTCTGCACCACGGCCACGCACCACCCCTCACCGGCCTGCTGGAGCGCCCACCGGGCACGCGCCGCGAAGTCGACGTGCACCAGTTCCACCACCCGGTCACTGTTCAACGCCGAGGCCGGCACGTCCACCACCTGCACACCGTCGCCGCCGGCATCCGCCCACACCACCCGCGGATACCCACCCGACAGCACCACCGCCTCCTGCTGACTGGGTTTGCGTCCCTCCGCGCCGGCCCTCCAGCTCTCCACCAGAGCGTGCTGGCAGCCGGACGGCAACGTCGCCGACAGCAGCACGACCGGCACCCGCATCCGGCCCAGCCACCACAGCAGCCGGTCCATCAGCGTCGACATGTGAACGTCATAACCGTGCACCTCGTCGAACACGACGACCTTGCCCGACAACCCCGTCAGACGGACGAAGACGTGGCTGGAGCGCAGCGCCGCCATCAGCGCCTGATCGACCGTCCCCACCCCCACCGGCGCCAGCAGACCACGCTTGTGAGCGAACCACTCGGCGGCCTCCCCATCCCCGTCACCCACACCGTCCACGTCAACACCGACCGGTCGCAGTGCAGCGGCCGGATCCACCGCCCCGGCACGGCCCTTCAGGTACTCGGCTGCAGCGGAGTGCAGCAACCGCACCGGCACAGCCTCCCCTGCCCCCTCCACCAGCTCCCTCACAGCTTCGAATGCTTGATTGCTCGTCACGCGCGACGGCATCGCCACATAAAAACCACGCAGACCGAACCTGCGCACCATCGTCGCCGTCGCCTGCAACGCCGCCTTCGTCTTCCCCTCCCCGGTCGGCGCCGCGACCACCACGATCCCCGGCCCCCGCATCCCGGTCACCACCGCCTCGACCGCCACCTGCACCGGATGCGGCCGCTCCTCATCCGGGAAAAGCGCCGAGAACCCGGTGTCACCGGGCGACTGCCACGGCCGCCACGCCAACTTCTCGATCTTGCACGCCTCGTTCACGCGCGCCTGTCCGAGGTAGGCGGCCAGATCGACGTCCAGGCCCGCGTAGGTCTTCTCCGGCCGCGCAGAAGCGATCCAGTCACTCACCGACGTCAGCCCGGCCAGCGCCACCACCGCTTCAGGACTCAACCGCACCTCACCCCACCGCAGTTCCCCCGGCTGCGGCAGCCCCCGCAGGGAAACAACCCGGCCGACCAACTCGTCACACGCCGCTGCCCACCACGGCCCCCCGTTGTCCCCCACAGCCTCCCGCGCCTGCTGCACCGACGCGGCCGACGGAATCACCCCGTGATGACCACCCAACGCCCACGCAATGGACCGCGCCGTAGCAGGCGCCGCACCCCACGACCGCAACAACCGCGCCATATGCACCGCCGTCAGCAAACCGTGATGACAGTCAGTACGCGCCCCGGACTCCCTCCACCGGGTCAACCGCCGGATGGCAGCAGCGCCCACCGGACCCATGGCCGACACCGCCGCATCCTCCCGCAACCCCTGAAACGTCGGCGACAACTTCCCCAGATCATGCAGACCACACAGAACAGCCACCCAACCGACCGCATCCCCCAACGGACCAAAAGCCCGGTCCAACTCCACACGACAGTGCGGCCCCACCAGCACATCCACCAGACTCTCAGCCACCACCGCCGTATCCAACGCATGGCAGATCAAAGGATGCGGAACAACACCACCCCCCAACTTCCCCCACGCCCCGCGAACATCCACACCAACTCCCAATCCCACAACCCACCCCTAAGCGTCAAGGTCGCACAGCCACACATAAACAAGGCCCACCAAAGACCAGTAACCTGGTAACCCGCGAGCCCCGCACCGCATGCACCTTGACACCAGATAGCACAAACTCCCAGCCGGGCGGAGACGGTTCGGTTGGACATCCCGACTACGCACCTTCGGCAGGTTTCTGCCGATGTGGGGGTGTTCTGGGCTACGGCAAGCACTACGCCTCCGGCCCCGGGCGGTCCCCGCCTACGCAGGGGTGTTCCACTCAGCGCCACCGGGGACACGGCGGTGCCGGTCGTAGTCCCCGCCGGCGCGGGGGTGCTCCCCAGCTCGTGCAGGCGATCTTCGCGGCCGACATGTAGTCCCCGACGGCGCGGGGGTGGTTCGGCTACCGTTCGCGCAGTACACACGGTTCTCCTGTGGTCCCCCGCCGACGCGGGGGTATTCCGGTGGTCTGCGCGTCGTCCATCGCCGACATCAAATGGTCTCCGCCAACGCGGGGGTGTTCCGGGCCTGGGGGACGACGACCTGGACGCGATGCGGTCCTTCCCGCCGACGCAGGGGTGTTCCGCAGCAGGCGCAAGCGCCGGCCCGGCCGGTCCTGTCCTTCCCGCCGACGCGGAGGTGTTCCGGCGAAGACGGCCCAGACCGTGCCGTCGATGGCGTCCTTCCCGCCGACGCGGGGGTGTTCCGCCGGCCGCCGTGGTCACCCTGCCCGACGGGCAGTCCTTCCCGCCGACGCGGGGGTGTTCCGGTCGTCTCGCTCTACTTCCACCGGCACCGCAGGTCCTTCCCGCCGACGCGGGGGTGTTCCGTACTCGGCGGTGGCCGGAGCGGACCTCGGGGTGTCCTTCCCGCCGACGCAGGGGTGTTCCGACCGGGCCCCTGCCGAACTGGGGCTGGGGAGGGGCCCAACTGGCAAATCGGCCACTGATGCGCAGGTCAGTAAGTGTCCTTCCCGCCGACGCGGGGGTGTTCCGTCGCTCACGATCCAGAAGGGCGTGCCGCTCACGTCCTTCCCGCCGACGCGGGGGTGTTCCGACCGGGCCCCTGCCGAACTGGGGCTGGGGAGGGTCCTTCCCAGCCGACGCGGGGGTGTTCCGCACGCCTCCTGGGAGACCGTCCTCGGACTGGAGTCCTTCCCACCGATACGGGGGCGTTCCGACGGCATCGCTGAGCTGGTCACCACCGTCGACGTCCTTCCCACCGACGCGGGGGTGTTCCGTCCACGCCTCCGTAGCATCCGTCTACGATCCGGTCCTTCCCGCCGACGCGGGGGTGTTCCGGTGTTGGTGGTGTGCAGGCGGGCGGATCCGTCGTCCTTCCCGCCGACGCGGGGGTGTTCCGCAGCCCGTGCGCGTACCGAGCGGCGGTCAGTAGTCCTTCCCGCCAACGCGGGGGTGTTCCCAGCTCGTTGGGGATCTCGCTGTAGAGCGCGAGGTCCTTCCCGCCGACGCGGGGGTGTTCCGCCTTGTGCGGGGTGGGGGTACGGGCGTTCGTTGTCCTTCCCGCCGACGCGGGGGTGTTCCGCCCGTTGGGTCTGACGGTGGCGCCGACCTCGCGTCCTTCCCGCCGACGCGGGGGTGTTCCGTTCGAGGATGTGGACTTCGCGTGGGACGAGCTGTCCTTCCCGCCGACGCGGGGGTGTTCCGAACAGTTCGGCGTTCTTACCGGTGCAGGCGCCGTCCTTCCCACCAACGCGGGGGTGTTCCGCAGTGTCCGGCCAGGCGCGGCAGCCTGCGGCCGTCCTTCCCGCCGACGCGGGGGTGTTCCGTCAGTGTGGGTGCCCGGGTCCAGGGCGCCGATGTCCTTTCCGCCGACGCGGGGGTGTTTCTCTGCCAGCCTCATTGAACGACTGAAGGACAACGTCCTTCCCGCCGACGCGGGGGTGTTCCAGAGTCCATGATCTACAAGGCGCTGTTCGGGGAGTCCTTCCCGCCGACGCGGGGGTGTTCCATTCTCGATCGCCGTCAACCCGCGGGTCCTGGAGTCCTTCCCGCCGACGCGGGGGTGTTCCGTCGGTGCACTCGCCATCGCAGCGCTCGCACAGGTCCTTCCCGCCGACACGGGGGTGTTCCGTTCCTGCGCGTCCGCGCCACGTTCGGCGGCGCGTCCTTCCCCCCGACGCGGGGGTGTTCCGCCGCACACCTCGTACTTATCGAATGCTCGGGCGTCCTTCCCGCCGACGCGGGGATGTTCCGCAGCCTGCCTACATTTCTGCTCAGGTTTCCGGGTCCTTCCCGCCGACGCGGGGGTGTTCCGGCGCATCACCGGGTCTCCAAGGGTCTGAAGAGGTCCTTCCCGCCGACGCGGGGATATTCCGTAGCGGCAGATCTCGTCGAGGGCGATCTCGATGTCCTTCCTGCCGACGCGGGGGTGTTCCGTCGATTCTTGGCACCTACGGCTGGGGCGCTACGTCCTTCCCGTCGACGCGGGGATGTTCCGGAACCCCGACCTGCCATGCCCTACCCGCTACCGTCATTCCCGCCGACGCGGGGGTGTTCCGCACGCGGTCATCAAGCGCGAGGGCCAGCTCGCGTCCTTCCCGCCGACGCGGGGGTGCTCCGGCTCCGCTGGACGAGCGGGTCTACATCGACGTGTCCTTCCCGCCGACGCGGGGGTGTTCCGGCCTGCGCCGAGGTCGACGCCGCCCGCGGCCGCGACGCGTCCTTCCCGCCGACGCGGGCGTGTTCCGCAGCCCAACGGTCAGACGATGTTCCAGGTGAGGTCCTTCCCGCCGACGCGGGGGTGTTCCGACCTGGTCGCCGGTGTCGAGATCGCCGTCCGGGTCCTTCCCGCCGGCGCGCGGTTGCTCCGATGACGATGCCGCCCTCGTCGTGGTCCGTGGCGCTGCACCTGCCATGAACCAGCTTCATCCGCAGGTGATGGAAAGGCGCGCAAAATGGATGTCAGCAGCTGCCGGCGGCCTCCGTGCCACTCCTAGACCGCAACCGCCTGTGATCCTCGGACCCACCGGAGCAGCTTCTCTGGCACGCCCCACCGACCCCACTCGGGGCCATTCCCTGGGGAGAATCTGGGGAGTATGAGCGGTCCTGGGGAGCGCGTGGGGAGAATCGACTGCGTAACCGGGCACCAGCGTGAAAGGTCCAGAAAAACGGGTCGGCACAGGCCAGAGACGTTCCTAGCAGGATCGCCGCAGGTCAGCGCCGTCAGGTAGACGACTTCAAGAAGATCTCTTCGTCCTCGCGGCTTCGAGCATCACGCCCCGTCTTGAGCGAGGCCCTCTCCCGCTCCGGCTTCGCCCAGTTCACGACCAAGATCCGGACCATACGCGGGCCAGAGCCCGCCATCCCCGCTTCAAAGCTCGCATTCGTGCTCGTCAGAGCCATGTACGGCGTATACCACCAGCAGACGAAGAACCTGCTGGGCGCTCCGCTCATGTGGCTGAGCATGACTGCTTGGCACCACGAAATTCCCGGCGCCCCTGCCTCACGGCCTTAGCCATCTGACCGCCTGACCAGCCACGGAACACACCTGACGCTCCATCAGAACGAGCGTCAAATGAGCGTCACGAGCGTCATTTCAGCGTCAAGATATCGCCCGTAACGCCCACACCGCACATAATGCGCACGCGCAAAACCGCAGGTCAGGACCCCTTCGCGACCGGTTCAAGGATCGCCACGCACTCCACATGATGCGTCATCGGAATCACATCAAATTGGAGGACAGTGGTTCGGATTGTCAGCCTTGGTGCCCCCCCATGCACCTCCCCTCCATGCTCCACCTCACAGCTCAGCTCGTTGCGACCTGGCCCTGTGGCCTTGCTGCATCCAGGCGACGACGTCGAACACACGCAGGACGCCAATGCCCTCACCGATACCCGCCTTGTCGCGGAGACGGACCAACTGATCGCGGAAGGCTCCCTTGTCCGCCCGCAGGGCCGCAGCCTGCGCGGCCCAGAAGGAGTTGTCCGTCTTCGGTCGCTCGAAGAGCTGCTTTATGCGGATGTCATACATGGGGATGAGGTGGGGACGCTTGCGAGCCAGCAATTTGCCCGCGGCAACCCGGCCGCTGCCATCGGGCCTGCTGGGGTGCTGCTTGCTGCCGGCCAGGCGTTCCCACATCTCCCACGCGGGTCTGCCCTTCTCCATGAGCGCATCGCTTCCAGGAGGCAGTTACGGTGCCGAACTGGACAGGTATTTCCTGCTGGAGAAAGCTGCAGGAAACGGGCCCAGGCTGCAACAGTCGGTCCACACGAGTGGACGCATATCGGTCCAGCCAGCTTCGAAGTGGATCAACATAGCACGGGATCGCCGGTTAGCCAAACCGGCAATTCCGCGGATCATCGATGGTCCACCGCCCCTAGCTGCCCCTACGTCGAAAGGAATCGCCACGACGGCTGCCAATTGAAAGCGTCGCGCATCTGTCTGCGCTCTGCGCTGCCGCAGATCTCCTGCGGAACAGGTGCCGTGAGCGCTCAAGGTCCCGTAAGGCGCATAGCAGCATCTCCGCCTCGCCCGCACCGTAGGGGGTCGGCTATCGCATCCCCGAGTGCACCCGGAGACGGAGTCGACCTACACCGGGGTGGCTATCGGCATAAGCCTCAGCGCGCAATACGAGTGACCTTACTTACGTCACTTATTGTTTTGATCAATTTCCGGGTCGACACCGTGATCCACAGCCGCACCGTCTTAACAACTGGAGAATCTGAATTGCACGGACAGACCAACGAGGTGCACGGCACCCGTTACAGCCCTGCGCACATCCGCGCCACCTGGGACGGAACGGGGAGCGTGGAAGACGCCTCCAGGGCGTTGGGGTTCTCTCGGGCGAAGGGCTACAACCTGGTGCGTCGCGGGGAGTTCCCGTGCCGCGTGCTACGCATCGGCCGTACGACACGTGTCGTCACCGCATCCTTGCTCCGCGTCCTGGAAAGCGGAGAGCCGGAGTACAACGGTGCCCTCGCCGGACACTGCACGCTGTCATAGCCCGCCGCGCGCAGACGCCCCGCCGAGCCTTCCGGCGGGCTTCGTCGTCTCACAGGCGGCAGCAGTGCGCCCGGCCGGCCGATGCGCTGGCCGGGCGCTTCGCTTCTGCCATTGAACGGGGGCCGCCGCGCCATCTCACTCAGAGGCAAGGCACGCAACCGGTACGCCTCGTTCACCAAGCAGTGTCCTGAGCGACCTGACCGGCTCCGGTGTGGCGGTGATGGCGGTGACCTCCGCATCGCTGATCCGGATAGTCGGGAGCCAGTCGTGCACGGACGGCAGCAGATCCGCCAGCGCGTCCCTGAAGGCGCGTTGCCGATGGCGCCCACCCTCGCCAGGGAACAACGGCGGCTTTGGCTTGCCGAAGCCGCCGCCGGGTTCACGCCCCGTCATAGCCTTCGAGCGAGCCAACCATCGAGAAGCGTCGAAGCCGAGCTTCACGCCTGCCGGGTAGCACTCCAGCGTCAGAGCGCGAGCCGCGGTGAAGTGCTGCTTCTCGTCAACCTCCAAGATCTGCTGCTGCCCGTACTCGTAGGTCAGCAGAACGTCCAGGCTCCGCCGCTCACGAGAAGGGGCCTGCTCCGGCAGGACCAGCCCGGTGACCGCGCCGTAGATCGCCGCGACCGTCTCCCACATGCCAGCGCACTCGACCTTCCCTGGCCGCCGCAACCAGGTCGGACAGCTCTCTGGTTCGATCTCCGCCTTGACCGCGTCAGGCAGTAGGCGGGTTATGCAATCCTGCAACTCCTTCACACCGACTCCCTCTCACCTGATAGACCATCCGAGTATCAGCGACGCCTCTGACACCAGCTCACTCTCGTTGGCTGGCCCCCGGCCTTCCAGCACGGCTGGGCAGCTCCGCCCGTACGTCCACTAGCTTCCGCGCGAGCGTGGTCGAATGCCGATCGAGGGTCCAGCCCAGCCAGTGGGCTGGCGAGTCCTGCACGTCATCGAGCAGGGCATCGACGCCTCCACCACAGCGCAACACAGAACGGGCAGTTCAGCCCCGCACACATCCGAGCCACCTGGAACGGAACAGCGAGCGTCGAAGACGCAGCCCATGCGTTGGGACTGTCCAGGTCGAAAAGCTATGACCTCGTACGCCGAGGCGAGTTCCCCTGCCGCGTGTTCCGGATCGGCCGCGCCACCCGGGTTGTCACCGCATCACTGCTCCGAGTCTTGGAAAGCGGCGAACCGGAATACAACGCCGTAGACACCACGACAACTTAAGCAGCGGCTTCCCCGCGGCAGCTGTCGGCGCTACTGTCATCCGACCTCTGTCTAACCGTCGAACGACAGAATCGGGCCCCCGTCCAGGTACCGCTTCACGGCAACCAAGGTGGTATGCGTGAAAGGCTGCGGCCGGTCCCAGTTCAACGACCTGGCCTACTCGGGTTCGGGCGTGGTGGCGATGAGGATCTGTGCGGCCTGGGTGATGTTGTCGGCGCGGACGGCGCGGGCCATCGCTTCGCGGGCGGCGTCGGCTGTGGCGTCCGGGGGAACCACCAGCAGGGCGAAGTGGTCATTGTCGCCACGGGTGATGAGGACGGTGTCGTCGCCGACCGGGTCGGAGTCGAGGTGCACGACCTGGTCGTCGATGACCAGGCGGGTCGGGAGCCCGTTCCAGGCGGACGCGTCCACGCCCACCCTGGTGATCGGCCCGAGATGCCCGGTCAACACGCTGATCAGCGCGGGCAGCTCGGTCTCGATGTCGCGCGTACGCGGCCACCACGCGCCATCCAGGAGCCCCTCCCGGGACCGCGTGGTCTCCAGCCGCAGCAAGGCCGTACCCGGTTTGACCGCCTGGTGGATCGCATCCGGCAGCAGCAGTCGGGGCGGGTGGGGAAGGTCGGTGTCAGCCATGTGGGTCCGCCCGTCTACGGGGTGCGGCCGTGCGTCGTCGCAGTTCGCGGCCAATGCCCACGCCAGTGCCCGGTCGGCGACGTGCACGAGCCCGCCGTCGTTTCACGATACTCCCGCCGCCCTATCCAGCGTCCGCCGGAAAATACCTGGTCACGACGGTCATAGCCCGCCGAACAGGCGTACAGTGAAAGCACCGGAGGTACTTCGCACACCGGCCTTTAACGCGGGTGTCATTTCCGGCGAACACGAAAAACCGGGCTGCCGCAGGGCAGCCCGGGGGCAGGTCCGCACCATGACCACGACCCTCGCCCGGACCGCCCCCCGCGACCTCGCCGCAGACCTTCCGGCACGCTTGTCCCTCACCCCCACGACCACGCTCGCCGGCCAGCTGGACGGCGCCTGGTGGCCCTACTCCCGCGACCTCGAAGCCGAGCTCCCACCGCTCGCCGCCGCCCTGGAGGAACCCTGGGGGCGCATCACGCGCGCAACCGTGAACCCCACCCGCTGGCCCGTCGTCCCGCACACGGTTGCCGTGGACGGGCGCATGCTGCACGTGGGCTGGTTCACAGAACAGGACCCCGACAAGCTCATCCTGCTCTCCTACACCGTCGGGCGCTGGGACCTCCTCGTCATCCCGCCCGAGACCGCACCCGCAGCTGCGGCCCGCCTGATGGCCGCCGCAGCGATCCCGGGCAGCGTCCTCACCGCGGGCGTCCTGATGACCAACGAAGCCGTCATCGAGCGCGGCATCCGTGACACCGTGCGCCGGGAAGCCACCTGGGAGAGCGAAGGCGGGGCCTGCATGTCCCCCTTCGGGAGCCCGATGAGGCGAAGCGCCCTCCCGCTGCCCGGAAACGGCTGGAGGTGAGTTCCGTGGAGACCCTCGTCGTCATCGCAGTGATCGTCCTCGCCATCGGCATCGGGATGCGCTGGATCCACCTGCTCAATGCCCAGCACGGCGCACGGATCGCGGCCCACCACTTCAGCGACCCCCTGCCGAGACCTCCCGGCCTGCCGGACGACACCAGTCGTCGAACCCACCGCACGGATGACCGGTGAGGAACGGACCTTCCTCCGACCGGGGGCAGCGGGTGGGGGCGCCACGGCACCCCCACCCCGTCGGCTTCTCGCCCACCCCGAAGGGAACACGCCCACATGAAGTACATCGAGACCCAGCCACTGGCCTCGCTCGGGCACGCCAAGGTACGGATCATCGCGCACACGCCCGAAGCCGCCCGAGCGGTCGCGCAGGCGCTTCGCCACTGCTTCGCCGGAGCGGAACAGCGCAGCTATCCCGGCCTCCACGGCGACACCCGCCTCCACCTCACCGTGGACACTGCAACACCCGCCGGTCCCGCCCGCTCCTGGCTGGCCGCCAGCCGGAGCCCCGTCAGCACCGGCGCCCACTCCGACGAGACCTAAGAGCCCTCACGGGCCCCGGAACCCACCCCCGCACACGGAAGGACGCGGTCATGGCCACACTGAGCGAACGCAAGACCTACCGCGAACAGGTGCTCCGGGTCCTGTACCAAGCCGTCGAAGGCAACCGCCTCCTCGGCATCACCGGAGCACAACTGCGACGCGACCTCCACATACCGGAACAAGACCTCGCCGCCGCCTGCACCTACCTGGCGGGCGAAAGCCTGATCACCGTCGACTGGGAACCGGGCAACACCCCCGCGATGGTCACCCTCACCCACGAGGGAATCCGACGCATGGAGTCCGAGGAAGAAGAGCGCAGCTGAATCCCCTGGGCACATGGGTGGCCAGCGCCTCAGTTCCGCCTCCCCAATGCAGCCACAAGGCTCCACAACGTCTAACCGACGGGCCTCGTATATAACGATTGTTATAGGAGGCAGCCGTGACCGTCATCACCGTGAACACCCCAAAGGGACGCCTGAGCCTTGTGGAGCGCCGCGCGCTGGCCGAGACGCTGACGGACGCGATGCTCGTCCCCGAGATTGGTCAGTTCGCACCGGCCGCGCGGGGCGGGTTCCAGGTGCACTTCATGGAGCACGAGCCGGACATGATGGCCATCGGCGGCCGTGCACTGGCGGACACCGGTCCGGGGCTCGACGTCATGGTGATCGACGTGGCGGTCATGGACGGGGACTGGCGCCGGGAAGTCCGGGCCGAGGTCATCGAGCGCGTCCTGGCCGCGCCGGCCGAAGCCTGCGGACTGCCGGAGCCCTCACCGGCCTGGTGGGTCAATTTCCGGGTCATCGACGAGGGCAGCTGGGGCTCCAGCGGCGGCACACTCTCCATCATCTCCCTCCTCGAAAGTGGCGTATTCACCGAGGAGAGGGCCAAGGCCGTCCGCGCGGCGATCGACGGCTGAACCCTGAAACCCTCCATCGTCAAGCCGGACGGTCGATCGCGCCGACGATCAGCGCTTCGAGCTGCTGCGCGACCTGATCCAGGGGCTGCGCGCTGCCCTTGGCGCGGCACATGGCGGTGGCACCCTCGACCGATGCCACGATGAGGGCCGCGAGACCCTCGGCCCGGTCGCGGGCCACCCCGCGCTCCCCCAGCGACTCGGCAAGCAGCCGCTCCCAGCCCCCGAACGCCTCAGCGGCGGCGGTGAGCGCCGGCGAAACCTCGTCGACCGGCGGTTCCTCGACGGAGACGGCCAGCACGGGACAGCCGGCACGAAAATCGCTCTCGACGACGACGCCGCGCCACAGGCCCAGAAAGGCCCGCAGGCCAGCAACCGGGCCCGCACCCAGCTCAGCGCGCAGAATGCGGGCAACCGCTCCCCCTGCATACCGCACCGCCTCGGTGACCAGCTGCTGCTTGCCCTCGGGGAAGTAGTGGTACGTCGAGCCGAGCGGCGCCTTGGCGTGTTTGGCCAGGTCCCGGATGCTCGTGGCGCTCAGACCGCGCCTGCTGATCATGTCGGCCGCACCGGCCACGATGCGCTCACGCGACGGCGCGCTGGATTTGGCCAAGACCGCACTCCCATCTGGATATAACGCTCGTCATAGCCTAGCGTGATCTCCGGTTATAACGATCGTCATAGGCCGTGCGCCCACCGAAGGGAAGACTTCCTCATGCCGATGGTCCGGCTCACCGTCCCGCCCGCTTCGCTGACCCAGGAGGGTCGCAAGACCATCCAGCACGACCTGGCCGCCGTACTGCTGCGCTGGGAGGGAGCAGCCGACACAGCGTTCTTCCGGGCCCAGGCATGGAGCTACCTGGTCGAGTTGCCCGAAGGAGCGCAGACCACCGCCGAGGACGACGAGCCCCGCTTCCTCGTGGACGTCACCGTCCCGCAGGGTGCGCTGTCCGAGCGCCGCAAGGCGGGCCTGGTCGAGGACGCGACGAAGGCCGTGCTGGCCGCCGCCGGACTTGCCCCGGACGATGCGCTGCGGGTATGGGTGCTGGTGCACGAGCAGCCTGACGGCACTTGGGGTGCCGGTGGCTCGGTCATCCGTTACGCCGACCTGGTGGCACTGACGAAGGGGCAGCGCGCCGATGCGTGAACTGACCTACGTCGCGAAACGCACCGTCGAGTGGCGCGAGGCACCCGACCCGAAGCTCCGGTCGGATCAGGAGGCTATCGTCGCCCCGGTTGCGGCCACCTCCTGCGATGTGGACTCGGCGATCCTGGCCGGGCACGGTTTCATCGACCCGCCGTTCGCCCTCGGCCACGAATGCGTGGCCCGGGTCGTCGAGACGGGCGACGCCGTGACCGCCGTAGCCCCGGGGGATCTGGTGGTCGTCCCCTGGTCCATCAACTGCGGCACCTGCGACAACTGCCGCTCCGGACTCACCGCCCACTGCACGGCCGTACCGCACATGGCCATGTACGGCGCACCGATAGGCGGCAGTTGGGGCGGCCTGTTCTCCGACCTGATCCGCGTGCCATTCGCGGACGCCATGCTCGTACCCCTGCCCACGGGCCTCGACCCGGTCGCCATGGCCTCGGCCAGCGACAACTGGTCCCTGTCCTGGCGCCTGGTCGCACCCCATCTGAAGAACAGGCCGGGGGCCCGGGTCCTGGTCGTCGCCCGCGGCAGCATCGGCCTGTACGTGTGCGACATCGCCCGCGCACTCGGCGCCTCCGTCGTCCTGTACGTCGACCCCGACCCCGAGCACCGCGAGATCGCCCGAAGCTACGGTGCCGCCACCGCCGAGACACTCGAACCGGTCCGGCACGGCTTCGACATCGCCGTCGAGGCCACCGGCCGCGTCGACCAACTCGCCCTCGCCGTCGAATCCCTTGCCCCGGAAGGCATCTGCGAGTCCGCCGGCAACCACTTCCGCCCCGGCGAACTGCCCCTCCTCGACATGTACCTCACCGGCGTCACCCTCCGCATCGCCCGCGACAACGTCCGCAACCACATCCCCGACGCCCTCGCCCTGGCCGGCACCGACGAGGTCGACCCGGCACGGGTCGTCTCCCACGTCTTCGACTGGGAGCAGCTCCCCGATGCCTTGCCCGAGAAGCACCTCAAGCCCGTCTTCGTCCGCGCCGACGGCTGACAGCGTCGCGGCCACGACCCACTACGCCCCGACCGAGAAAGCCTGATGAAGGTAGTACCGACCGAATCCCCAGCGACGAACCCTTACCCCGCACGACCGGCAGGAGAGGAACTGGACCACCAACGAGCGGCGATCACCGGTCTCGGCCACGAACTGCGGGCCCTGGTGGACGCCACCGTGCGCACCGCGGCCTCGGCCGAAGTCCTGCACCGCGTGACGGACGGCGTGTGCCGGCTCACCGGGCAGTTGACCGGACGCCGACGCGTACGAGCGGAGATCCCGGCCGGGGACAAGTTCCCCGGAGGGGTACGCATGTACAGCCCCGTCACCGGAGCCGGCAGCCCCCTCGCTCCGACCATGCAGGTGACCCCGGACAGTGGTGGTGTCGTCGGCCACTGCACCCTCGGTACCGCCCACGAAGGCCCGGCCGGCTACGGGCACGGCGGCATGAGCGCCATGCCGCCGGACGAACTCATGGGCTGGGCCTGCGCCGCCGCCGGAATGCCCGGCATGACGGTCCCCCTCCAGGTGCGCTACCACCGACCCGTCCCCTCAAAGACACCCCTGCGGGTCCACGCCCGGGTCACGGGCACCGGGCGGCGTCGGCAACGAGCGCATCGCAGCCCAGGAATTCTGTTGCGCATCGGGGCCCCAGCCGCCGCCAGGTGCGCCTGTTCGTGGCAGGCCGCTACGTTCACGCCGACGCGCGGACCACGATCCGGCCGGGCACGGGGGCCAGGCCCTCCGTGTCGATACCAAGGGCGCCTCGGGCGGCGAGCCGTCCGAGGACTTCAGCGTCGATGTGGACGGTTGTGAGCGCGGGTGTGGACAGGGAGCCGTACTCGGTCTCGTCGAAGCCCATCACCGCGATGTCCTCGGGTACTCGCACGCCGAGATCGTGCAGGGCGGTCAGGCTACGCAGGGCGATGTCGTCATCGAAGGCGGCCAGGGCGGTTACGTCCGGGTGTGCTGCCAGAAACGTCTCGACGGCGGCCGCGCCGGCCTCTCGTGGCCGTGGCACGACGAGGCGTTCCAGGGGTGGAAGTCCCAGACGCCGGGCGGTCTCCCGGGCGAATCCGAGGCGAGCCTCGGTGAGCGGGAAGTCATGGTCGGGCATGGCCATCGCGATCCGGAGGTGCCCCCTTTCGGCGAGATAGTCGATCTGCAGGGCGGCGTTGGCGGCGAACCCGTTTTCCCAGTCCTCTTCGATGGGCCCGTGGCCCTGCATGTAGACCTCGCCGAGTCTGAACACCGCCCGAGGCGCGATAGCGTCGAGGATCTTCTGCGTGGCCTCGGGCGCGGCGTGTCCGTGCCGGACGAGAAGGACGTGGTCGTGCTGGGTCAATTCCTCGTCCAGGCCCCGGACGTAGCTGCGGGAGAAGTTGCCCTCAAGGCTCCAGTCCACGTTGAGCACCACGATGCGCGACGACCCTTCGCGCAACGCGCGGGCGATCCCATGCGGGACGTAGCCCAGGTCGTGGGCCGCTTCCAGGACCCGTTCCCGTGTCGCGCCGGAGATCGTCTGCCGTGGGTCGTCGTTCAGGACGAAGCTCACCGTCGCCCGCGACACGCCGGACACCTTGGCCACGTCACTCAACGTCACCCGGCCGGAACGGCCCATATCGGCATACTCCCTCTCCATTGGACGGGGCGCGCCCAGTCCACGAGCGGCGTCACCAAAAGTGGTGTCCGACCGCTAGAACGATTAAGTTTCAGGGGTTAGCCTACGCGACTAGGCAGTTTCGTTTGGATCAGCCGGTCGTTGGTCCGAGTGTGCCGTTGACTGACGCGCAGTGGGCGCGGATCGAGCCATCGCTCCCGGACCGGACGCCGAAACGGGGTGGCCGGTGGAGGGATCACCGCGAGGTGATCGACGGGATCGCCTTCAAGTTCCAGACCGGGACGCAGTGGGTTCACTTGCCGGAGAAGTACGGGAACTGGCGGGGCGTTTACAACCGGCTGCGGATGTGGGCTGTCGACGGCACGTGGGAGAGAGTGTTCACCGCGCTGATGGCCCAGGCTGATGCGGACGAGAACCTGAGCTGGGCGGTCTCGGTGGACTCCACGATCGTCCGGGCCCACCAGCATGCGGCTGGGGCCCGCAAAGAGGGGCCCCAGCTGGCGAGCCGGGCGACCACGCCATCGGCGGGTCCCGCGGCGGGCTGACCACGAAGACATCTCATGTCGCTGGCGGGTCAAGTTGAGCTGTCGGCTACTGGGAGGCTGGACCTCTTGTGGCTCGCCGCACGGTTGAAGAAGGCGGTAGCGTCCTCGGCGTGCTGGACGGTCCTGATGTGGCGGTGACTCTGCGAGGTGGACTGCGTGCTCGCTCCCATGCCTGGGAGTTCGTGCGTTGGTTCGCCGACGCATGGCTGGGCCGTCCGGTGGAGCCGGAAGACGGCTGCACCGCTGATGAGCTGGCGGCAGTTGAGGCCGACCTGGGCTTCGAGCTGCCGGCTGCTTTGCGTGAGGGATATGCGCTCATCGGCCGCCGGGACGACCTGACCCGGCAGCAGGACCCACTGGTCAGGCCACCTGGCCTTCATGTCGATGACGCCCTGGGCGGCGTCCTGGTCTTCCGTCGGGAGAATCAGGATTGCGCCTTCTGGGGAATCCCCCTGAGCCAGATCGAGCAGGACGATCCACCGGTGGTGGTGGAGTCGCATCAGGGCTGGATTCCCTTTCTCGATCGGATGTCCCTGGCGTGGGTCGAGGTGGTGCTGAGCGAGTCGCTCTTCGCCGCGGACAGCCTCTATGACGCCTGCGAGCTGCCCGACGCGCTGATGCCGGATCTCCATGCCCGGTATGTCCGGGTCGGCCTGCCCGACCATCCGATGTGGGCGAGCGAGGACGACTCACCGGTCCGCTGGTACGCGGCTCCCAGTCGACTGGTCCGCCGGGATGGTCTTCAGGACCAGTCCTGGATCCACGTGCGCGGGCGCACGATCTCCGATCTTGAGGCCATCCGTGAAGAGCTCCCAGGCCCCTGGGTCGGCTGAAGCCACATTCGCCATCAGCATCGGCATGTTCGTTATGGGAACGGGCAGACGATCATGCAGCGTGCGCGACGACGGGCGCGAAAGCGAGCGCGGGATCGTAGAGGGTGCGCGCTTGCAGGCAGTGGTAGAGGCAGCCGAGGAGCTTGTTGAACAGGTTCCGCAGGGCAGCGGTGTGCCGTTCGCCGCTGGCGCGGCGGCCGTCGTAGTGCTCACGGGGTTCGGGTGAGCGCAGGGCGGCGAAGGCCCACATGTATCCGGCGGAGGCCAGCCGTTGGTTCTTGACGGCTCTGGCGACCACGACGCGGCTGCGGCCGGAGGCGCGGGCCACCGGGGCGGCGCCGGCGTATGCCTTCAAGGCCCGGGCGTCGGCGAACCGCTTCCTGTCGTCGCCGACCTCGGCCAGAACACGGGCGCCGGACGTCACCGACAGTCCGGGGAAGCTGATGATGGTCTCTGCGTCGGAGTGAGCGAGGAACGCTTCCTCGGTGGCCGTCGCGAGGTCGTCGACGCTCCGGCAGGTGGCGTCGAGCTGCTGGATGAGTGCTTGGGCCTGCCTGCCCATGGCCTGCTCGGCCTTCGGCAGCTGGTGCAGGCAGTCCCTGCGGAAGATCTCCCGGAGCCGTTCGGCCTCGGTATCGATCCCGCGGCGGAGTCGTCCGGCACGGTTGAGCAGGGCACGCAGCTGGCTGCGGGTGAGCCGCTATTAGATCCACCTCGCAGCCGATGGCCGCTGTCGGCCGCTCGCCTTCGTTCTCACCGCCGGACAGGCCGGCGACGCGCCCGCATTCATCGATGTCACGGCCAGGCTGCGTGTTCCCCGACGCCGTGGACGGCCCCGGACGAGGCCGGACGTGGTCCTGGCGGACAAAGCGTATTCCTCACGCGCGATCCGCGAGTACTTGCGCAAGCGCGGCATTCGAGCCGTGATCCCCGTCCCGGCCGACCAGCAAGGTCACCGGCTGCGTCGTGGCAGCCGTGGCGGCAGGCCACCGGTCTTCGACCGGGAGACCTACAGGCAGCGCAACACCGTCGAGCGTTGCATCAACCGACTCAAGCAATGGCGAGGCATCGCCACCCGCTATGAGAAGACCGCCACCATCTACCTGGCCGGACTCCACATCGCAGGCATCTTCCTCTGGTCCGCCCACTGATCCAATGGGGACTACGATCTGGCGATTTCTTGCCGGAGCTGGTGGGTGAAGCGACGCAGGAGGTCCAACGTCTCTCGGAACTCGGCCCGGCGGTCGTCCCTGCCGTCGGTGGGCCGGGTGCTCCAGACCCGACGCGCGAGAGCATCGGCGAGATCGACGGTGTCGCTGGCACAGAGCAGGTAGAGGGCTGAGCGTGCTTCCTGCATCTGGTTCGCCAACTCGTTGGCTCCGGCACCGTCGTCACTCAGCTGTGTTTCCTTCAGGTAGTCCAGCAGCTGAACTACGGCCGTGTCGAAGCCGATCCCGGCTTTGAGCTTCTGCTCGCGGAGCCACATGCGGTCCTGTCGGCGCGCGGTGAACCACGAACCGAACACCGCCCCTATGAGGCCGATAGCGGCCCCGATGGCCACGGACAGGATGTTCTCCACGGTCAGCTCCCCCCGACGTACAGCACCGCCAGGCTACAGAGACCGCCGGAGGCGCCGCACTCGACGAGCGCCCTCACATGCCAAGGGATCGGTGATCCGAACGAAACGGCCTAGTGCTGGATTTCTCTTTCGCTGGGTATATGTCCTGGTGACGGGGTGGTTCGGCTGTTCGGGGGCGGGTGCTGGACGGTGGCGTTACGGGCACGGCCGAGCCGTGACGAGAACGAGGAACGGATCGTGCACCGGCTGGCGCGGGCGCACAAGGCGCCGCGTGATCTGGTGTTGCGGGCCCGGATGGTCGAGCTGAGCTGGGCCGGACAGCGGGTGCCTGCCATCGCGGATGAGTTGAGGTGCAATCCCAAGACAGTGCGCCGGTGGCTGCACCGTTTCGACCGCTTCGGCCTGGACGGACTCGAGGACCTGGGCGGGCAGGGCCGGAAGCGGCGGATCACCGAAGCGGAACGCTCAAGAATCATTGGCCTGGTCAAACAGCCGCCCCCAGGCCGGCTGACCGTGCAGGCAGACGGCGAGCTGGCCGCGGCGGATGAGTCCGGGCCGCCAGAGTGGACCCCTGACGCACCGGCCGCCGAGGCCGGACGGATGGGCATTGAGGTCGGTCGCAGCCAGGTCCGCCGGATCCTGTTGGCTGAGGGGGTGCGCTGGCGCCGCACCCGGTCCTGGACCCGGTCGAGAGACGCGGACTTCGAGGGAAAAGGACACGGATCATCGAGCTCTAGACCTGCCCGCCCGAAGGTGCGACGGTCGTCTGCGCCGACGAGCTCGGACCGGTGATCCCCCGCACGTTCCCGCCGGCGCCGGGCTGGTCGCCGGACGGCCACCGCATCAAGTCCGAGGTCGACTACGGGCGTGGGCCGGAGAAGACCTGGGTCTACGGCGCTCTGCGGGTCCGGGACGGACACGAAATCACGATGACCGCCTCGTCCCGCAACAGTGCCTTCTACCAGCAGTTTCTTCAAAGGGTCGAGGGGGCCAATCCGGCTGGCGACATCTACGTGGTCACCGACAACCTGTCCTCGCACAACAGCCTGTCCACCCGAACCTGGCTTGAGGATCACCCCAGAATCCGGCACGTCTTCATCCCCGTCGGAGCCTGCTGGCTCAACCTCCAGGAAGGCTGGTGGCGCATCTTCCGCAAGGCCGCCCTCGCGGGCCAGTCCTTCGCCGGACCACCCGAGATCGACCAAGCCACTCGCCTGGCAACAGCCCAGCTCAATACCCGCGCCCGGCCCTGGGTATGGGGAAGACCCACACCTTCAACACGCGTCCTACGCCGCCGATACGTGTACTCCATTTGAGGAATCCAGCACTAGGTATCGTTTCAGTTCCTCTGAATCGTTTCCTGCGGAAGCCTGCCCCCGAGCCGTCGTTGCCGGAGAGCATCGAGGCCGACTTCGCCGGGCGGCGCCGAGAACAGAATGCTGGGCGCTCGACCGTGGCCTTCGAGGATCTACGGCCGGTCGATTTCCTTCCGGCATGACTCCATCGGACGGAACTCCCTGCGAAGGCAAAGGATGAGGTCACGCGCACGCGGGTGACGCTGGTCTTCGATGACGAGAACACTCGTACGGGCATTGGGGAGCGGCGAGGATCCGACTATGTGCACAGCTACGCCCGCACCCACGCCGAGTTGCCCTCCGGCGAGCCGGCGCCGGCGACACCCTCCAGGCCGATCCGCACGACCACGTGGGCGTCCTTCTGCCGCTCGCCTTGGCCGACAGCGAATACGCGGCACCGGGAACCGAGATGTCCAGGGTCTGGGGCCTGCACTCTGCACTGGGTGCCCCCGGCCGACGCCGACCTCGGTTTCCCCCGGGTCCGGGCGACCGTGCATCCGGACCCGGACGATGATCACGCCCCGCTGACGGTACTGCCGCAACGTCGAAGCCACGGCCAACCCCCAACGCGCGGCCCGCGCGCTGCGTCCCCTCAGCGCACAGGCCGCGCCTCGCCAAGCAGTCCCATTCGTCAGGCATCGCAGCGAGCTCCGGAGACGTCCGCTGACGCGATGGCCAGCAGTCGGCGCGCCTTCAGTTCGGTTTCCTGCCACTCGCGCTCCGGCTCCGAGCCCCAGGTGATGCCGGCTCCGGTGCCGAACCTCAGAAGGCCCTCGGCCCGGTCGATCCAGAACGTGCGGATGCCAACCGCCAGTTCGCCGCGACCGCGGTCGGCATCGACCCAGCCGATTCCTCCGCAGTAGGGACCACGGGGGGATGTCTCCAGCGTACCGATGATCCGCAGGGCGCTCTCCTTCGGCGCACCCGTGACGGAACCGGGCGGGAAGGTCGCCGCGAGCAGCTCGGGCCAGCCCGTGCCTTCGCACAGCCGCCCTCGGACCGTGGACACGAGGTGGACAAGCCCCGGGTGCTTCTCGACGGCGCACAGGTCCGGCACGGTCACGGAACCAGGAACACAGACACGGCCGAGGTCGTTGCGGACCAGGTCGACAATCATCACGTTCTCCGCGTGGTCCTTCTCCAGCAGGTCGGCCTCGCTGCGGCCGGTTCCCTTGATGGGACCCGAGGCGACGTCCCTGCCTTCGCGACGGAGGAAGAGCTCCGGGGAGGCGGTGGCCACCTCCACACCATGGCGGGGAACGCGAATGACACCGGCGTACGGCGCCGGGTTGTGGCGTGCCAGCAGTCCGGCCAGTGCCTCGACGTCGGCGCCCGCGCCGACGTGAGCGGACAGGACCCGGCACAGGTTCACCTGGTAGACCTCACCGGCGGCGATGCGCTCGCGGATGCGTGTTACACCGTTCATGTAGGCGTCGCGCTCAAGCGAAGTGGTCCATGCGCCGGCGCGCGGTCCGTGCCACGGCGCCGTAGGGCCATGGCCGTCCTCGATCCGCCGTACGTCGCGGAAGCGAGCGCAGGTCAGTCGGCCCTCGAAGTCGGCTGTCACAGCCCAGAAGCCCTCGGCGTCCAGCGCCGAGGGATCGCTGGTGACGTCGACAAGACCGGTTGCGAGCTGTCCGCCGAGCAAGGCCATGGGAGGGAGTTGGTCCATTCCGCGCCTCCTGTGTGATGCGCTGCCGCGCCCCTGGGCGAGGCTCGGCCCGCCCAGGGGCGCGGAATCACTGAAATCCGGTGCGAAACCGGGCTGTTGAGCAACAAACCGAGCTGATTTCGCGGATTGCCTATGCCGCGACAGCCTCGCGTTCGGCGCCCCACTGGGCGGCGCGCAGGGTGTTGACCATGAGCATGGCGATGGTCATAGGACCCACGCCGCCGGGAACGGGGGTGATGCGGTCGGCGATGCCGTCGAGTTCGGCAGAGCGGACGTCGCCGGTCAGACCGGAGGGTGTGCGGTGTATGCCGACGTCGATGACGACGGCGCCGGGGCTGACGTGTTCGGGACCGATGAGCCCGCGGACTCCGGTGGCGACCACGACGATGTGGGCAGGCCGGGTGACAGCCGCGAGGTCGGTGGTGAATTCGTGCGCGACGGACACGGTCGCTCCGCGCTGTAGCAGGAGCTGGGTCAGCGGCCGTCCGACCAGTTCGCCCCAGCCGACCACGGCGACGTGGGCGCTCTTGAGCCGAACGCCCTCGGCGTCCAGAAGTTCGATGACTCCGCTGGGCGTGCACGGGCGCAATCCGCGTTCTCCACGAGCGAGGAGGCCGGCGCTGGCGGTGGTGAGGCCGTCGACGTCCTTGGTGACGGGGATACGGTCGATCAGCGCAGCCGCGTCCAGCTGCCGAGGCAGCGGGAGTTGGAGCAGGATGCCGGAGACGTGCGGGTCGGCGGCGAGCTCGTCGATCACCGAGGCCACGTCGTTCTGGGTGGCGTGCGGAGGCAGGTGGCGGTGGAAGTCGCGCATGCCGGCTTCCCCGATAGCGCGTCGTTTGGCGGCGACGTACACGGCACTGGCCGGATCGTCGCCGACGAGGATGGTCGCGAGTCCGGGGATTCCGCCCGGACCTGTGGCTGCTGCGACCTCCTCGGCGACCTGTGCGCGGATCCGCTGGGCGATCATGGTGCCGTCGATCATGGTGGTCATGGTGGCGAACCGCTTTCTTGTCGTGAGGAACGATTCGCCCAGGTGAGAGGAGTGTGTTGCGTGCGGTCGGCGTGACCGCGGCTGTACGGCGCCGTGACCGGACCGGCCGCCGGTCGTCGCGGCCGGACGGCTCGGTCACAGGGATGGCGCACGACAAGACCGTTTGTCCCTGCACCGGGCGGTTCTGCGTGCCGGAGAACGTCCTCCGTCAGGCGAAGACGATGGTGTGGTTGCCGTCGCGGATGACCCGGTCCTCGGCGTGCCACAGCACGGCGCGGGAGAGGACCGCGCGTTCCACGTCGGCGCCGCGGCGGGTGAGGTCGGCGGCGGTGTGCGCGTGGGTGACGCGTACGACGTCCTGCTCGATGATCGGGCCCTCGTCGAGATCCTCGGTGACGTAGTGGGCGGTGGCCCCGACCAGCTTCACGCCCCGCTCCTTGGCCTTGGCATACGGCCCGGCGCCGATGAAGGCCGGCAGGAAGGAGTGGTGGATGTTGATGACCGGGACGCCGACGTTCTCGATGAAGCCTCCGGAGAGGATCTGCATGTAGCGGGCCAGAACGACGAAGTCGACGTTGCCCTTCAGCAACCGCAGGTGTTCCGCCTCGGCGGCGGACTTGTCCGCGCCCTGGCAGGGGACGTGGAAGAACGGGATGCCGAAGCTGCGCACCTCCTCCGCCACGTCGGGGTGATTGGAGATCACCATGGAAACGGTGACGGGCAGTTGCCCCTGCCGGTGGCGCCAGAGCAGGTCAAGCAGACAGTGGTCGGACTTGGACGCGAAGATCGCAACGCGCTTGGGCACCGACATGTCCCGAAGCGTGTAGCTCAGCCCGAACCCCTCCACCAGGCGCTTGTCGAGTTCGGCCCGCAGCGCGGGCATCGCGGCCTGGAGACTGTCCAGGCCGAACACGGTGCGCTGGAAGAAGGCGCCGCCCTGTGGGTTGTCCGAGTACTGGTCGAGGGAGACGATGTTCGCGCCGTATCCGCTGAGGACCGACGTCACGGCCGCGACGATGCCCGTGGCGTCGGCACCCTGCACGATCAGCGACGACTGCTGGGCCGGAAGCTTGCCTGCGGCTGCGCGGGCCGGGGCGTCTTGCGTGAGGGTCATGCGAGGCTTTCCTTCCGGAAACGGGCGGCCCAGTCGGAGGTGGCCTTGAGCCCGCCGAACGTATAGAAGTGGATCTTCAGGTCGCCGTGGCGGGCCGGCTCGTAGGCCGCGGCGAGGTCACGCAGGAAGCGGTCCGGTCCCGCAGTGCCCATGAGGTTGGTCAGTGAGAACCCGTACTTCTTGACCACGGAGGCGCTGGTACCGACACCGAATCGGGCCGCGTACGACATGAGCCGGCGCACTCCGGCGGGCCCGGGCACACCGATCCTGATCGGGAGTCCGATGCCCCGGCTGCGGACCTCTTCCACCCAGGTGAGCACCGGGTCGACGTCGAACCCGAACTGCGTGATGACACCGCCCTCCAGAGGCTGGACGGCGAGCGCTCTGTGCTTGTCCTGCAGTGCGGACCAGAGCGAGTCGCCGTCGATCGCCGGGTGGCCTTCCGGGTATCCGGCGATGCCGACATGCCGAACGCCGTACTCCTGCAGCAGTCCCGTGTCGATCAGGGACAGGGAGTCCGCATAAGAGCCCTCGGGATGTGCCGGGTCTCCGCCGACGAGGAACACGTTGTCGGACGTACCGTCGGCCTGCAGACCGGCCAGGAACTGCTCGAAGTCGGCACGCGAGCCGAGGCGCCGGGCGGATATGTGCGCCACGGGTACGAAGCCGAGCCGCTTGACCGCGCGGGCCGCCTCCAGGCGCATCGGCAGATCCTCGTTGCCGAGGAAGGTGACATTGATGCGGGTGCCCTGGGGGATGGTGTCGCGGGCTTCTTCCAGTTTGGGGATGTCCTTCCCGGTCATCTCCAGGGAGAAGTCCTCAAGGAGTGATGCGCCGACCGCTGTTCGTGCCGTGCTCACGGGATTCACCGTCTTTCCTCTCACTTTCTCGTCTGCGGGGCCGCGCCCACCGGGCCCCCGTCGGACCGCCGAGGCGGTGCGACGGGCCGGCGACGCGGGGTCGCGTCGCACGGCACGTGGGGCGGAGCGGTGCCAGGCAGGTGGTCGCGTCAGCGGTCGCGGCGGTAGAAGGTGCGCGCGTGCTCGTTGAACGGGGAAGGCTGGACAGTGGCACGGATGCGAGGGAGCCCGAGGTCGGCGTCAGGGGCGGTGCCGGAACCGGGGTGCTCGCCCCACACCACCGACACCCCAGTGCCCGCGGCGGCGTACTCGGAGTCGATCAGAGTCTGCGCCAGAACGCTGCCCACCGGGTCGATCGACGCGCTCTGCATGGTGACGCCGACCAGACCGGCGGCGCTCTCCACGCGGTGGCGGGCGTAGGTGAGCACGAAGCCGGGGTCCTGCCCCTCGCCGATCACCGTGCGCACGTCGTCGGGGTCGAGGACGAGGGTGACCTTGGTGCGGCGTACCTCACCCTTGGCCTTCTCCAGGGCGTCCCGGCCCACGAAGTCGTGGTTGAAGGAGATCATCTTCCCGTAGCCCAGCTCGTACGGGGAGACGTAGTAGTCCTCGATGTCCTCGGAGAAATAGCTGCCGTTCAGCGGACGCTTGCCCTCGATGCCGAACAGGGCCAGGTACCTGCGGTACTCCAGCAGGTCCGGGTCGGTGTAGATACCGGGCACCGGCGAGGGAATCCAGCCGCTCTCCACGCTGGGCGTGGTGTAGGCCAGGGCGCCGACCTGGATCAGGCCGAGCGGCTCACCGACCTTCAGGAACGTCTCGTGGACGTACCCCGCGTGCTCCCACGGACCGATGAACTCGAAGCCGGCCTGGCCCGCCATGCCGTGGCGCAGGGCGCGGAGCGGGCGCCCGTCCAGAGTGACCGCGCTGGAGTGGAAGAACTTGGTCTCCGGCAGCGGTCCGCCGAAGGCACGCTCGACGAGTTCTGCGGCCAGCGGGCCCTGGATCTGGTAGCGGAACAGCTTCGGGTCACCGCCGCCGGGCCGGAAGGCGGACGAGGGGTCAGTGACGAAACCGACGTCATAGCCGCCCTTCTCCGCGTGGTACTGCACCCAGTGCTGAGCTGCGGGAACGCCACTGAGCAGGTACTTGTCCTGGCCCTCACGGGCGAGGATTCCGTCGGTGACGATGTGGCCGCTGCGGGTGACTGGCACGTACTGCTTGGCCTGGCCGACAGCGAATTTCTCGAAGTTGTTGGCACCGTGGTCGGCAAGCACCCGGGTCGCATCCGGGCCCTCGATCCACATGTCGTACATGTGGTGCGAGAGATTGAGCAGCGCCACACCCTCGTGCCACGCTGCCTGCTCCTGACGCCAGCCCGTGTACTCGCGCTCGACAACCTCCGGGGTCCACGGCTTGGCGTTCGGCTGCCACAGCAGCTTCATCGGCGAACCGGCCGTCTCGATGCCGTCCTGGAGGGAGGGGGTTGCCATAACGGCTCCTCTTTCGTCGTTGCTGTCTGTCCCGTGAGAGCTAAATCGATCTAGCGCTGGCCAGCGGCAGGCCATCGGCCCTGATCTGTCGATGGATTGGCACACTAAAACGATCTAGCGAAGCTAGCAGAGCGGTCTCGCTCGGGCGAGACGTTGGTTTCGCATTCATTACGTGCGATCGACGCGCTCGACATAGGCGGCGGCCATGTGTACCGCGTCGAGACTCGCGCGGACATCGTGCACGCGCACGCAGAACGCGCCTCCGACTGCCGCGAGCGCCGAGACGGCGGCCGTCGCCACGTCACGCCCTGCGGGCGGTACTTCACCGGCGCCCCCCTCCGCGAGGGCCGCGCCGATGAAGCGCTTCCTCGACGCACCGACCAGTAGGGGGAATCCCAGCGTTTGCAGCCTCTCCAGGCCGGCCAGGAGCGCCCAGTCGTGCTCGGGGTGCTTGGAGAAGCCGAGCCCCGGATCGAGGACGATACGGGCCGGGTCGACTCCTCCCTCCGCCAATCGCCAAAGGCGCGCGTCGAGTTCGGCCATGACGTCGGCCACGACGTCGCCATAGTGCGCGTGACGATCCATCTCGCGACTGGGCGCGCGCCAGTGCATGGCGACGTAGGGAACGTCGGCCGCGGCGACGGTCCGCGCCATGGCCGGGTCGGCCAGGCCGCCGCTGACGTCGTTGACCAGGCGAGCCCCCGCCCCGACCGCGGCGCGGACCACGGGTGCGTGCATGGTGTCAACGCTCACGCACACTCCGGCACGGGCGAGTTCGCGTACCACCGGCACGGTCCGGGCCAGTTCCTCGTCGAGGCACACGGGCCGCGCTCCCGGCCGGGTGGACTCGCCGCCCACGTCCACGATGTCCGCGCCCTGAGCGGCGAGATCCAGCCCGCGGTCGATCGCGTGCCGCGTGTCTGCGTACACACCGCCGTCGGAGAAGGAGTCGGGCGTCACATTCAAGATCCCCATCACCAGGCAGCGGCCGGGCCGGGGCAACCCTTCCGGTGGCCCGTGGTGTCTCGGCCGCCCGAGGGCGACACCTTCCATGGTTGACATCAGCGGCAACCTCTCTGATCTGGCATCCCTCGGTGGGAAGGAAGTACTAAATCGATTTTGTCCGGATGATAGAGGGTGACGCTAAAACGTTCTAGCCACTGCGTGCGACCCCATTCTCGGCATCCGCGACTCGGCGTCCGAGAGCCTCGCGGGTGGATGCGTGCAGCGCTCCTGTGCCGACAGCACGCTGCGGACGAACGTGCCGTCGGAGCTCCACAGATAGACGTGTTCCTCGTGGGCGACCACACCCGTGACCAGCTCTCCCAGGAGGCGGGAGACGACGTAGGCGGCCGCCATGCCGGTGACGTCTCTGATGGTCCCCATGGGAAGCAGGGAGCGGGTCTCGGCGATGGCCTCGTGTTCGCCTGCCCTGATGAGCACACGGATGCGGTCCGCGACCCCGTGCGCGGCGATGGCGACAGCGATGTTGTCGAGGTCGTCGGAACCGACCGCGGCGAGAGCACGTGCGTGCCGCAGACGCAGCCGCTCCAGTATGTGGCGGTCGCCGCCGTTCCCGGTCATGACGGGCACACCCAGCCTGCGCGCCAGTCGCGCGGCGGACGCCCGCGGGTCGCGTTCGACCCCGACGACGGGGACACCCAGGTGTCGCAGCTCGACGCAGAGCCGCATGCCCACCTGCCCCATGCCGACCACGATGACGTGCCCGGAGCGCGGCAGAGTCCGTGGACCGACGAGGCCGATCAGCCTGGGGCCGAGCATCCGCTCCACCACACCGGCGGGACCAGCGCCCGGGCCGGGGTAGCCGTTGTCGGGGCGGCTGTCGATGCGGCGCAGCAGTTGCTCCGCGGCGAGCTCTCCGCGGTCGCGGGCTCCGCTGTCGACAACGGTGACGGCGGGTGCCAGTACGGAAACCAGGGCGCCTCCTCGTGGCACATGAGAGAGAGCTGCTCGGGCACTCGGACCCCGAGCTGCACCAGGGCTCCGAGCGCCCCGAACGTCGCTTCGTGGTTGACGCTCCGCAGCGCGGTGGGCCGGTTGTCCGCGGCCGTCAGCCGCATGGCCGCCTCCGCACCGAACGGCACGGTGAACGGACCACGCGGGCACAGCGCGGGGTCGGGTTCGAGCTCGGTGGTGGCCAGGGCCGCGGCTCGGACGCGGACTGGCGATCTAGGACCCCACGGCCACCCGCACTGTCCGCAGCACCGGCCTGCACATGGCCACGGACTACACGCCGTACGAGGGCATGCCGGTCACCGGCTGGCCGGAGACCGTCGTGGTGGGCGGCCGTCCCGTCGTCGAGGCCGGCCGTCTGACGGACACCGAACGTCGACGGCGCCACCTGCGCTCGGGGCCACTGAGGCGGTCCTTGGTCTGCTGATCGCGCAGTTCACGGGCGGTCAGGGCCTGCGACGTCCTCTACTTGTCGCTCTCCCTCGTGGATTTGTAAGGGCGCGGATCTGAGTACGGACTGGCATACCGCAGCGTGATTCCTTCGGAACAGGCACCCGTTGATCACCATGCGATGGCCGTTCCACCAGCCGGACGCACTCCGCGTTCGTCGGACCGCCTTGCCCCAGCTACCCCGGCATCCCGCCTACGCGGGCGGTCGTTCGCGGTACGCAATCTCATGGTGCGCGGCGCGAAGACCGAGTTCTCAACGGGAGGTGGACAGCAACTCCGGTCCTGGTGAGGGTGGCACCGCGTACCAGGAGCTGTGAAGGAGTGATTACCTCATGTGTGAGCCTTCGACCGAGTGCACAGGAGCGTCAGCGTCCCGTAGAACCCTGCTCGGCGCGGTGGCCGCATCCGCAGCCGCCGTCGCCGTACCGATGTTGAGCAGCGAGGCGGCCGCGGCCCCAGCAGCCTCCTCCGACACGGGCCTGTCCCTCACCCTTCTCGGCACCAACTCCGGGCCACCGCCGCTCGCGACCCGGTATGGAATCTCCCAGGCGCTGGTGGTCAACGGTCGGACGTATGTGGTCGACTGCGGCCGGGGAGCGGTGAGTCAGTTCATGCGCGCCGGACTGTCGATGCCCTCACTGACGAGCATCTTCCTCACCCACCTCCACGCCGACCATGTCGTCGACTACTACGCCTTCCCCCTGCTCGCGGCCGGCGCGTCGGGCGCACAGGGCTTCCAGAGTCCCATCGACGTGTACGGACCCGGCCCTGCAGGCATCGCATCCACCGTCGCCGGAGCTCCCGGCCCCATTCCCGGCACCGTCGAGATGACCAGGCTGGCGGGACAGGCATACGCCGCAGCACCCACCTTCTTCATGACCGAGCACATCGGCATCGACCCGGCCACCTTGCTACGGGTCCACGACGTGCTTCCGCCGACGGGCACCGGCGCCTCCGCCACGAACACCGCCCCCGCCATGGCGCCTTTCACGGTCATGGAGAACGACGACGTCAGGGTCACCGCCGTGCTCGTCCCGCACGGCGCGGTCTACCCCGCCTACGCCTACCGTTTCGACACGGACCACGGCAGCGTCGTCTTCTCCGGCGACACGACCCCGACGCCGAACGTCACCAGCCTCGCCCGACAGGCCGACGTCCTGGTGCACGAAGCTCTCTACCCCGAGGGGCTGGCGGCCCTCGGCCTGCCGCAGTCCCTCATAGACCACATCCTCGCCACGCACACCAACGTGTCCGAACTCGGGCGGATCGCGGCCGAGGCAGGGGTGAGGACGCTGGTCGCCACCCACCTCAGCCCCGGAAACCCGGCCGCCACCACGGACGCCACCTGGCGCCGACTCCTGCGTGACAGCGCGCGCCGTGCCACCTTCGGCGGTCGGATGGTCCTGGGCCAGGATCTGATGCACATACCAGTGAGCCGAAGGAGCGTCGGCAGCCGCTGAGCCGTCGCGGATGGCCCGGCGTGTCGGCTGCAACGTCGCCGACACGCCGGGTATCTCGACCGTGCGCGATCGCTGGTGTGCAGCTACCGAAGGCGGGACCCGGCTGGCACCGCGGTCTTCAACACCGCGTATGCCTACGACAACCCGGCCTGCCTGCACCGCTCAAGTGGACGGTGTGTGCCCGAACGTCAACCCGTAGTCACGCCGGAACTCGACGGCAGGAACCCGTCCTCCAGCTGCCGCACTCTCGATGTACGGTCCCACACCAAAATCCACCGCGCCCCGCCGCCTTGGGAGCACTGCGCCAGTCCCGTTGCACCGGTTTCCTAAAACGGTGTCGGATGCGATCACGGCACGGCCCCCGTCAGCGCGGCTTGGCTATGGTGCGGCGTACCACGAGATGCGGAGCCAGGACCACCTCTCGGGGCTCGGTGCGACCCTGGTCGAGGCGTTCCACTGCCGCGGCCACCGCGTACCGCGCCTGCTCCTCGGCACCCTGACTGACCGTGGTCAGGTCGAAGCAGCTCAGGCGGGAGAGTCTGTCGTCGTCGTATCCCGCGACGGACACCTCGCCGGGGACGGACACACCGGCGCGGGCAAGAGCGGCCAGGACGCCGATCGCGCTCTGGTCATTGAACGCGACCACGGCGGTGGGCAGTTGGCCCGAGTCGAGGAGGTGGCGGGCGGCGCGCTCGCCGGCCGCCTCGGTGTTGTCACCGCGCAGCACGCTGATGTGCGCGTCCAGACCGTGGCGCCGCATGGCAGTCCGATAACCGCGGCGTCGGTCGGTGGCGATCACTCCCTTCCCGCCGTCGACGTACGTGATCTCACTATGCCCGAGCACCACCAGACGGTCGACGATCTTCCCCACGCCGTCGTCGTCCGCGGTGCGCACGACGTCCAGTTCCCCATCCTCGATACGACGGCCCACGACGACGACGGGGGCCTTGCCGTCGAGTGCGGCGAGCGTGTCGACAGGGGCGGTCGGGCCGAGCAGGATCAGCGCCTCGCTACGGAAGGCCAGTAGCGTCTCGATGGCGGTGCGCTCGTCGCGTGTGCGGGTCTGGGTGCTCAGGACGAGGTCGTAGCCGACCTCCTCGGCGGCCGAGTGCAGGTGTTCGACCAGATCGGCGTGGAAGGGACTGTGGACGTCGACCATGACGCCGAGCATCCGGGTGCGCCTGCTGGCCAGCAGGCTGGCCGTGCGGTCCACCTGGTAGCCGAGGTCGGCGGCCGCCTTCAGGACGCGCTGCCGGGTGCGTTCGCTGGGGCCCGGCACGCCGCGCAGCACGAGGGAGACGGACGCGGTGGAGACACCCACGCGTGCGGCTACGTCTTCCAGCCGCGGGCGCCTCTTCCCGCCTGCCCGGCGGCGTTCCGCCCCGGCGTCCTCCACTTGTGCCTCCCGGCCGCAATCTTCTCGCGCAACGCCCTTGACACGCTCTCGAAACGAGTCGATAGTACCAGGAATTAAAGCGCTTTAAATTGTCCTGATGTTCCAACGAAGGTCTTGGCGATTCGCCCGTGATCGGCGGCGATACGCGCTCACCGTCGACGCTGCCCATAAGGCGGACAAGCGGTCGCTGGCGGTACGTCCGGCCACCACAGCTCCATGTGAGCCCACTCCGGTCCTTCAGCCCGACCCCGGCCCATCAAGCAGTCGCGGACCCACCGCACTGCTAGCTCTTTCAGTCGCACAGCGAGGTGCACGAACCATGAGCCGTACATCCCTTCCCCGCTCCCGCAGAATCGCCCCCGTCGTGGCCGTCGCCGCCACGGCCGCCCTCACCCTCGCAGGCTGCTCCAGCAGCTCCGGTGGCAAGAAGTCCGACGAGTCCGCGGGCAACGTCTCCGCGGGCAAGGCGACCACACCCCGTATGACGATCGCGATGGTCACCCACGCACCCTCCGGCGACACCTTCTGGGACACCATCCGCAAGGGCGCCGAGGCCGCCGCGGCCAAGGACAACGTCAACCTCATCTACTCCAACGACGAGACCGCCGCCGACCAGGCCAACCTGGTGCAGAACGCGATCGACCAGAAGGTCGACGGCATCGCGGTCACCCTCGCCAAGCCCGACGCCATGAAGGCCGTCGTCGCCAAGGCCGAGCAGGCCGGCATCCCGGTTGTGGGCTTCAACGCCGGGCTGAGCGACTGGAAGAAGCAGAGCCTGCTGTCCTTCTTCGGGCAGGACGAGTCCGTCTCCGGGCAGGCGCTGGGCACCAAGCTCAACTCCACCGGCGCCAAGCACGCGTTGTGTGTCATCCAGGCCCAGGGCGACGTCAACCTCGAACAGCGCTGCGCCGGCGTGAAGAAGGCCTTCAGCGGCAAGACCGACATCCTCTACGTCAACGGCACGGACATGCCGTCGGTGAAGTCGACGATCACCGCCAAGCTCACCCAGGACAAGTCCATCGACGAGGTGGTCACTCTCGGGGCACCCTTCGCGCTGACGGCGGTGCAGTCGCTGTCCGACGCGGGGAGCAAGGCGAAGGTCGCCACCTTCGACCTCAACAAGGACCTCATCTCCGCGATCGAAAAGGGCAGCATCCAGTTCGCCGTCGACCAACAGCCCTATCTCCAGGGCTACTTGGCGGTCGACTCCCTGTGGCTCTACAAGACGAACGGCAACTACAGCGGCGGCGGGGAGCAGCCCGTCCTGACCGGCCCGGCCTTCGTTGACAAGACCAACGTCGACGCGGTCGCGAAGTTCGCCGCGAAGGGCACTCGGTGATGAGTACGACCCAACAGGCTGAGCCGGCGGTGACCTCACCGCCGGGCCCCGACCCCAAGGCAACCGACGGCCGGACCGCCGAACGGCCTTTGGTGGTACAGCTGTTGGCGCGTCCCGAGGTAGGTGTCTTCCTCGGCGCGGCTGCCGTGTACGCGTTCTTCCTGATCGCCGCTCCGCCGGTGCGTGAAGGCGCCTCGATGGCGAACATCCTCTACGGATCGTCGACGATCGGGATCATGGCCCTGCCGGTCGCCCTTCTGATGATCGGCGGGGAGTTCGACCTGTCCGCCGGTGTCGCCGTCATCACCTCCGCGCTGACGGCGGCCATGCTCAGCTACCAGCTCACCATGAACGTATGGGTCGGTGTGATCGTCGCTCTGGCGGTGTCACTGGGGATCGGATTCCTCAACGGCTGGCTGGTGGTCACGACCGGTCTGCCGAGCTTCCTGGTCACCCTGGGTAGCTTCCTGATCCTTCAGGGCGTCAACCTGGCCGTCACCAAGCTGGTGACCGGGAACGTGGCCACCGACGACATCAGCAACATGGACGGCTTCGACCAAGCCAAGAAGGTCTTCGCGTCGTCGTTCGACGTTGGCGGCGTCCAGGTGAAGATCACGATCGTGTGGTGGCTGGTGTTCGCTGCCGTCGCGACCTGGGTGCTGCTGCGCGCGAAGTACGGCAACTGGATCTTCGCGGTCGGCGGCAACAAGGACAGTGCGCGGGCCGTCGGCGTGCCCGTGGCGTTCACGAAGATCTCACTGTTCATGCTGGTCGGCTTCGGTGCCTGGTTCGTCGGCATGCACCAGTTGTTCTCCTTCAACACCGTGCAGTCCGGCGAGGGCGTCGGCCAGGAACTCATCTACATCTCCGCGGCCGTCATCGGCGGCTGTCTACTCACCGGCGGCGCCGGCTCCGCGATCGGCCCGGTGTTCGGGGCGTTCATGTTCGGCATGGTCCAGCAGGGCATCGTCTACGCCGGCTGGAATCCCGACTGGTTCAAGGCGTTCCTGGGCGTGATGCTGCTCGGCGCCGTCCTCATCAATCTGTGGGTCCAGCGCACCGCGACCCGGAGGTGAACCCAGTGATCACCACTCACCCGACCACTTTCGCCGACACTGCAACGGACAACAGTGTCCCGGTAGTTGAGCTGCAGAACACGGGCAAGTCCTACGGCAACGTCCGTGCCCTGCACGGCGTCGACCTCGCCGTCCGCCCGGGCCAGGTCACCTGCGTTCTCGGCGACAACGGCGCGGGCAAGTCCACGCTGATCAAAATCATCTCCGGGCTGCACCAGCACACCGAGGGCGAGTTTCTCGTCGACGGCGAACCGGTGCACTTCACCACCCCCCGCCAGGCACTCGACCGCGGTATCGCGACCGTCTACCAGGACCTGGCCGTCGTGCCGTTGATGCCGGTGTGGCGCAACTTCTTCCTCGGCTCCGAGATGACCAAGGGCCCCTGGCTCGCGCGCCGGCTCGACATCGAGAAGATGAAGAAGACCGCCGACGAGGAACTCCGCAACATGGGCATCGTCCTGGACGATCTCGACCAGCCCATCGTCACCCTCTCCGGCGGCCAGCGCCAGTGCGTCGCCATCGCCCGCGCCGTCTACTTCGGCGCCCGCGTCCTGATCCTGGACGAGCCGACCGCCGCCCTGGGCGTCAAGCAGTCCGGCATCGTCCTCAAGTACGTAGCCGCGGCCCGTGACCGCGGCCTGGGCGTCATCTTCATCACCCACAACCCACACCACGCCTACATGGTCGGCGACCACTTCAGCGTGCTGCGGCTGGGCACGATGGAACTCTCCGCCGAGCGCAGCGAGATCACCCTCGAAGAGCTCACCAACCACATGGCGGGCGGTACCGAACTCGCGGCACTCAAGCACGAGTTGTCCCAGGTCCGCGGCGTCGACGTCAACGAGCTGCTCGAGGCCGAGGACATCACGCCCTCGGCCGAAACCGCCGGCTGACGGCGACAGCAGGACAACAGCTGTACCCCGTGCGGGCGGACAGCGGCATCAGACGCACCCTCGCTCCCCTATACCGAAGGCATTCCCTCATGAAAATCGCCCTCGACCCGTACATGATCCGTCATGTCCCGCTGCTCGACCTGCCCGGTGTGGTAGCCGAGTTGGGCTACGAGTGGATCGAGCTCTCACCCCGAGAGGATTTCATCCCCTTCTTCCGGCACCCCCGGGTGGACGACGCCACCGTACGCAAATTCCGCAAGGCGCTGAAGGTGGCCGGCGTCAGGATCTCCTCCCTGCTCCCGCTGTTCCGCTGGTCGGGTCCCGACGAGGACGCCCGGCAGGCCGCCGTACGCTACTGGAAGCGCTCGATCCGGATCGCCGCCGAGCTGGGCGTGGACAGCATGATCTCGGAGTTCAACGGCCGGCCCGAGGAAGCGGACCGCAGCGAGGCCCAGTTCTGGAAGTCGATGGACGAACTCCTCCCCCTCTTCGAACAGGAGGGCATCCGGCTGGCCCTGGAACCGCACCCGGACGACTTCATCGAGGACGGCCACCAGGCGGTCGATTTCATCAGGGGCATCAACCACCCGAGCGTCAGCTTCCTCTACTGCGCCCCGCACACCTTCCACGTCGGTGACGACGCCCCCGGCATCATCCGGCACGCGGGCGATCTGCTCACCCATGTCCACCTGGCCGACGCGTTCGACCACACCGCGTCCTCCGGCAATCGCTACATCCTCAACCCGCCCGGCACCACCGCCCGGATCCACCAGCATCTCGACATGGGCGACGGCGAGGTCGATTTCGGCGAACTGTTCCAAGCCCTACGGGAGAACGACTTCGACGGCACCCTGACCGCATGCGTCTTCGCCTGGGAGGAACGGGCCAAGGAGTCCTCGCTGTTCATGCGCGCGAAGATCGACGAGTACCTCGCCGCATCGTCGTAACAAACCATTGACATGACATCTCAGCGCAGGGGCAGTACTCCGCCGTAAGCGCTTTTAAAGCGCTTTAAGTCGATCGCCCCGGGCGCCCCGGAGAGAAGGGAATCGCGAAATGCCTTTGGAATCGTTCACCATGGGCCGTGTGGGAGTGGACGCGTATCCGCTCCAGACCGGCGTGGGCCTGGCCGAGGTCACCTCGTTCGGCAAGTACCTGGGCGACCGTCACCTCATCGCCATGGTCGAGCCGTTCCTCTCCACCTGGCAGGACGGGAGGATACGCAACGACCTCACGACGGACGCCGTCGCCAAGTCATTCCCCATCGCCTCGGGCCTGGGCCACCGCACCGCCTACACGTGGCTGAAGCCGCCCGTCGTGGACGGCATGGAACGCGTGCCAGCCGCCTCGACCCTCCCGGCGCTGCTGTTGGGCAGCGAGGTCAAGGACGCCGAGGCGGTCAGCACAGCGGTGAACCGGCTGTGAGCGACGCAAGCAAGTACCACCTGTCGAAGGGCGGTGCGCCCGACGCCCCCTGCGACCTCCTGGTCGGTCCCGAGTCGGCGGGCCGGGGATACTCCGGCTTCAGGATCCTGACCCTGAAGTCGGGCGAGGTACACGTCCTGTCCACCGGAGACTCAGAGTTCCTGGTCCTGCCGCTGACGGGCTCCTGCGCCGTCACCTCGGACGGCTGGGCCTTCGAACTCACCGGCCGGACAAGCGTGTTCGCCTCGGCCACCGACTTCGCGTATCTGCCTAGCGTCGGAGGCCCTTGTCAGCAGTGCGAACGGTGGGACGTTCGCACTGCCCTCCGCCCGTACCGAGCGGAGCTCACTCTCCGCTCGGTACGGGCCCAAGGAGAACGTGCCCGTCGAGCTGCGCGGCGCCGGAGCAGATTCCCGGCAGGTCAACAACTACTGTCTGCCGGGCACCGTCGACACGTTCGACGAGGCCATCGCCGTGATCAACGCCAACCCGTACGGCAACGGAACCGCCCTGTTCACCGCCTCCGGCGAGGCCGCGCGCCGATTCCAGCGCAACGTCAAGGTCGGGATGATCGGCGTCAACATACCGGTGCCCGTGCCGATGTCGTACTACTCCCTCTGCAGCTGGAAGGACTCCCTGGTCGGCGACTCCCCCGTCCACGGCCCCGAGGGTATCCGCTTCTACACCCGGTCCAAGGTCGTCACCACCCGCTGGCCACAGCCCGCCCAGCAGCACACGGCCGCCTTCGACTTCCCCGCCCCCAGCTGACCTCACTTCTCAAGGGACACCTCATGACCTCGTCCGCCAAGCCCTTGTCCGTCGCGGTGATCGGAGCCGGTATGGCCGGCCGCAGCCATGCCACCGGATACCGCAACGTCAACACCGTCTTCGGCCCGGGTCTCCCGCCGGTACGACTGGCCGCGGTAGCCGACGCCAACACCGCGCTCGCCGAAGACGCCGCCCGCCGCTACGGCTTCGAGAAGGCACTGCCGAGCTGGGAGGCCGTCGCCGAGGACCCGACGATCGACGCCGTCAGCATCGTCGTGGGAAACTCGCTGCACCGGCCGATTGCCGAGGCGCTAGTCGCCGCCGGGAAGCATGTGCTGTGCGAGAAGCCGCTGGCCGGTTCGCTCGAAGACGCCCGTGCGTTGGCCGAGTTGGAGCGGTCCGCCGATGTCGTCACCGCCGTCGGATACACCTTCCGCCGCGCCCCCGGCATCGCCGCGATCCGCGACCATGTGCGGCGCGGCGAACTGGGTGACCTCACCCTGTTCAGCGGACGCTACTGGTGCGACTACGCCACCGACCCCAAGGGCCCACTGAGCTGGCGTTTCAAGGGGGGTGCCGGCTCCGGCGCCCTCGGGGACGTCGGCTCGCACGTCATCGACGCCGCCGAGTACGTCGCCGGACCCATCACCTCGGTCTCTGGTGCCGCGCTGTCCACCCAGATCCCCAAGCGACCGCTGCCGCTGGGCGCGGTCGTCGGGCACAACGCCGTTCCCGTCTCCGACGAGTTCGGCGAGGTGGAGAACGAGGACACCGCCTCCTTCACGGCCCGTTTCGAGTCCGGGCTCGTCGGTTCCTTCTCCGTCACCCGCACCGGCTTCGGCCTGCCCAACGGGCTCGCGTTCGATGTCCTCGGAGTCGGCGGACGGGCCGCGTTCGACCAGCACCGGCCGGCCGAGTACCTCTTCGACGACGCCCAGCCCGAGGCCCGTACCCGCGGTGCCCGACAGATCATCGCCGGACCCCAACTGCCGTACTTCGCGGGCGGGGTGCCGATGGAGGCGCCGGGTGTGGGCGCGAGCAACGCCGACAACTTCACCTACCAGGCTCGTGCGTTCCTGGACCAGGTCGCGGGGGTCGCCAAACCACTGCCGACCTGCGCCACGTTCGCCGAGGGACTGCGGACCATGGAAATCATCCGCGCGATCGTCGAGTCCTCGCGGGCTGGCGGCGCCGCCGTCACGGTCCCGCCCGCCGTCTGACCACCCGCACACATCCAAGGAGCACCCGCATGTCCCTCAAGCTCGGTGCCTACACCGCCTGCCTGCACGACCGCCCCCTCGCCGAGGCCCTCGACATGCTCAAGGAGAATGGCCTGAACTCCGTCGAGGTCAACACCGGCGGGTTCATCCCCTCCCCGCACTGCCCGGTCGACCTGCTGCTGTCCTCGGCGACCGCACGCGAGGAGTACCTGGCGACATTCGCCGACCGCGGGATGGAACTAACCGGCCTCAACTGCAACGGCAATCCCCTCAACCCACTCCCCGGGGTCGGCCCCAAGCACGCCGACGACCTGCGCCGCACCATCCGCCTCGCGGGACTGCTCGGCGTGCGGCACGTGGTCACCATGTCCGGCACACCGGGCTCCGACCCGGACGCCAAGTACCCCTCCTGGGTGGTGAATCCGTGGGACGGCGTCTACATGGACGTCCTGGACTACCAGTGGGGTGTGGCGGTCGAGTTCTGGAAGGAGATCGACGCGCTGGCCCGGCAGAACGACGTCCGCGTCGCCATCGAGATGCACCCCCACAACCTCGTCTTCTCCCCCATCACCCTGAAGCGGCTCGTCGACGCGACCGGCGCGACCAACATCGGTGCGGAGATGGACCCTTCGCACCTCATGTGGCAGGGCATGGACATCGTCGCCTCGATCAAGTGGCTGGGCCCGCTGGTGTTCCACGCCGCCGCCAAGGACGCGACGCTCTGCCCCGGCGCCGACATCCGCGGTGTGCTGGACACGTCGTTCACCCGCGTGCCCGCCGAGGCATCCGACAAGGTGCTCACCGGCTACGGCTTCTGGTGCAACTCCTGGCCCGAGAACCCGGCGTGGAAGTTCGTCGCCGTCGGTGTCGGTCACGATATCGCGTACTGGACCGAGTTCCTGCGCGCCCTCACCGAGGTCGACCCGGACATGGCCGTGAACATCGAGCACGAGGACGCCGCGTACTCCCAGACCGAGGGGCTCGCCCTGGCAGCGAAGAACCTGCACGCTGCCGCAGCCGCCGTCTAGCGCGAACGCCCCGGCATCGCAACGGGACCGACCCGGCCGGGTCGGTCCACCGTCCGCGACCAACTCGACAAGGTCGACACCGAAGACCGAAGAGGGATCTCGTCTTCTGCTCGGCGCTCACGCACCAACGCGTGGCCCTGTTCCACGGTCCAACCGCCGCTCACCACCGGACGGTTGTTCAGGTCCTGGAGTGAACGGCCAGAGGACCGAGTGGCCACTGGCGAGCGTCCGTCGTCTAACCCACGGCCTCTCGGCCCTCTGGTGAACACCGCCGCCATGCAAACGGGGAGTCGACCATGTGCAGAGGCACACAGCGCAACCGCGGGCAACTCATCAAACCCGCCATCGAGTTGTTCTAGAACTCATCGACCCCGGTCAGCCTGACCGAGATCGCCAAGCACGCCGAGGTATCCACCGCGACGGCCTACCGGCACTTCTCTTCCGCCGAGGACGTCCTGCACGCCTTCCGCGTCCAAGTCAGCTTCACGCTAAGGGACTTCAGCGCCACGCGGACCACCGTGGCATGCAGCGCCTCGAAGCAGTGTCCCGACACCGGGTGTCGCTCGTCAAACATGGCGGAGCGATGGTGCAGATGCGCTCGCACCACGGCTACCTAGTGCCGCATCAGGCAACGTTCGCCCTGTCGTGGGCTGGCGGTGTCAGCGCCTTCCGAAGAACATCCGAACAGCCCGCCACATCAGCACAGGGCAAAGGTGGCGAGGTTTGTTCGTGCTGGTCAGCGCGCTGTCCCGCGTCGTACGCGGCCGCTCATTCCAGTACGACGGGGGCCCTGCGGACGGTTGTGAACGGGTCCAGATGGCTCTGAATGAGACGGAAGCTGAGACGGATCCGCGGCGGGCGCTGTCGTAAATGATCAACCCGCACCTTGTTGTGCTGAGGGCTTGCCAAGTGTGCAGTCTCCGACTGACACCACTCTTGGGGCGGAACTGGCTCGCCAAGAGTGGGCGGTGATCCATGATTGGAGTGTGGCTAGGGGGATGGGTGGGCGCCGCGATCGGCGTGTGTGGCTGTGGACAGGTGCGGCCGGGTTCTTCGCGATCGGCCTCAGCCTGTTCTTTGTGGGGCGGACACTGGTCGGCGGCGAGCCCCACTCCCCCTCAGACGTAGCAACCCTGCTAGGGCTCCCGGCGACTGTGGTCGGACTCTTCCTGAGAAGCCGTTGCCATACCGATCATGGAGTCTGTCGATCGAACGGGAGTCTCGATCGGGTGATCGCGGGCACTGCCCGGCATGAGAGCAGGGCCTGGCGGTATACGGGGGAAATCCAGGGGAGCGGAGGGCCGCGCGCTGCTACGGTCGGGCGCTATGAGCTGGCTCCCCGATGACTTCGTCCATCCCGTCCTGGTACCGCTGCCGGGCAGTGGTCATCACCTGCGGCCGATCCGGGAGGCGGACACCCCGCTCGACTATCCGGCTGTGATGGGTTCGCGCGAGCGGCTGTGGACCATCTTCGGCCCAGCCTGGGGCTGGCCCGCGGCCACCATGACCTACGAGGCCGACCAGGCCGACCTGTTGCGGCACGAGAAGGAGATCGCCGCACACCAGTCTTTCAACTACGCGCTGTTCGACGCGGCGGAGACAGCTCTGCTCGGCTGCGTCTACATCGACCCACCGGAGAGGGCCGGCGCGGACGGCGAGATCTCCTGGTGGGTGGTGGACGAGCTGGTGGGCAGCAAGGTCGAGCAGGCCCTCGACGAGCTGGTGCCGCAGTGGATCGCCGCCGACTGGCCGTTCGAGCAGCCGCGCTTCCTCGGCCGCGAGATCTCCTGGTCGGACTGGCTCGCCCTGCCGGAGCACCCCGACGCGTAAGTAGCTTTTGTCGTAATGCTCTGGGGACTTGGTGCTCGAACGGCCGTCTCGACTGGGTGGTCGTCGGGTGCTCGGCGCATGCGAGGAGGGCCTCCTGAACAGCTCGCTGGTGTCGAATCACCGAGCATCAGGAGGCCCTGGTGTCGCAGTCTTGCGTGGGTACTCGGGAGTGTGACTGTCTGGCTCACCGGTTCGGAAACGCTGCCGACAATCGCCTGCGAGAGCGTCGGTATCCGAGCGACATGACGGACGCAGAGTGGGTGGTGGTGCGGCCGCTGCTGCCGGTGCCGGGTTGGATGCAGGGCCAGGGCGGGCAGCCGGAAGCGTACTGCCACCGGGCGATGCTGGACGCGATCGGCTATCTCGTGGACAACGGCATCCAGTGGCGGGCGATGCCGGCCGACTTCCCGCCGTGGGACCGGGTCTATGCGTTCTTCCGCCGCTGGCGCGATCGCGGCCTGGTCCGGGAGTTCCATGACCGGGTGCGCGGGCAGGTCCGTGAGAGGGCAGGGCACGATGCCCTGCCGACGGCTGGGGTGATTGATTCGCAATCGGTCAAGGCGGATGCCGTGGTCGGCGCCGGCACCCGTGGCTTCGACGGCGGCAAGCTGGTCAACGGACGCAAGCGGCACGTCGTGGTCGACACCCTCGGCCTGCTGCTGGGCGTGATGGCACCGCTGCCGATGTGGGTGATCGCGCCGCTGCCCACATCCTGCTGGAACAGGTGGCTGCCGCTCACCATCGCCTGGCCCTGGTCTGGGCCGACGGCGGCTACACCGGCAGTCTGATCGAGCACTGCCTGGCCGCGTTCGCCCTGGTCCTGGCGATCGTCAAGCGCAGCGAGAACATGAGAGGAACGACGAGGTCCGCGGCACCGATTGCGCCTGAGTGGCGATCGCGGTGCGACGGAGAATCCCCTGTGGTGTCGGCAGGGGCTGGATCGCCGGTGTGCCCTGTACTGCACCGTGCGCGGCAGACGTCCCCATGAAATGGCCGAATCCGGTCCCGGCGGTACCGACGGTGTGGCGGGCGGCAAATCGCGGTTCGATGACATCTACGACCGTCCTGACCCCCGCGCGTACTTCCAGCGGCTCGCCCTGCTTGAGTACGAGATCCCGCACCATGCCCAGCCGGTCTTCCGGCAGGTGGCAACCGACCGGGCCGCGATCGACGACGGCCACCCCGGCAGGCTGGCGATGCTGGACGTGTGCTGCTCGTACGGGATCAATGCCGCGCTGCTCAACCACGACGTCACGCTGGCGGAGATGTACGAGCGGTACACCTCCCCTGCTTGCCAGACGAAGTCGAGGTCAGAGCTCGCCGCATGGGACAAGGAGTTCTGACGCAGTCCCTGTCTTCGGCCTGGACGTCGCGGCACCCGCCGTGCAGTACGCACTCGAGGTGGGACTGCTGGACGCCGCCTTCACCGATGACCTGGAACAGAGCCCACCCAGCCCCGGTCTGAGGCGCGCGCTCGCCGAGGGCGGCCTCATCACGCTGACAGACGGCGGCAGCTATATCACCGCTCGCACATTCAGGGCACTGCTGGACAGGGCCAGAAGGCCGGTGTGGGTCAGCGCGTTCGTTCTGCGGACCGTGTCGTACCACCCGATCGTCCGGGCACTGGCCGTGCACGGTCTGAGCACCGCCGTCGATGTCTCCCACACCTATCCGCAGCGTCTCTTCACCGACGAGCGGGAACAGCGGTATGCGATCGAGGCGGTACGGGCGCTGGGAGGCGATCCCGCAGGGCGCGAGAAGGACGGTCGTTTCCACAGCCTGCACTACGAGTCCCGGCCCCATACGCGGTGACAGTCAGGCGACCCAGGAGAGGCTCACTGCGCGCAGCCGACGTCCAGTACTTCGATCACCTCTCCGTGGACCGTGTAGACGAGCCAGCACCACTCACCGAACGCTGCCGCCAGGTCCGGGGCCCGCATCTTCGCGTCCTCGGTGACCGCGTCGATGAGCGCCATGATCTCCGCGTGCATCTCGTCCGGCACATCGAAGAGCACGCTGGCGGCGGGTTGAACCAGTTCGACTCGCATGACGCCCCCGCAGACGGGCAAGCAGGACACCAAGTGAAGCGGCGTACACCGCTCGGCTCGATGACCGAATAAAATCCCTCACGCCCACCATAAATCCACTGCTTGCCGCGCGAGGCGGCACCCGCGGGTACTGCCTGGGTGCCGACGGAACGAGCGGTCGGCCGCGGTGCGGCGTCAACGGATGACAGTGCGCGCGTGCCCGCCCCGGCGCCTGCCGTGCCCGGTCGAGGCCCGGGCGAGAAGGCTCTCCGCCTGTGCCACGGCGTCTTCGGCGTTGCGTAGTCCCATGAGGACGCAGAGTGTGTAGGCGGCATCCTCGAGCCGGCGGTAGCTGAGCGAGCTCAGCGGATCCCGCAGCAGACCGTTACGCGCGAAGCGCAGCAGCAGCGGTCCTGACGTGGGGCAACAGCATGCGGTCGCACCACGTACAGGGCCGCACTGACCTCCTCCGCCTTGGCACGATGGGCAGCAGGGTCTAGTACTCGAAACGGCCGGCGCGGCGGGTGGTTCGACGCACGACACCTACACACTCCCGCTCCTTGTACTCCCCGCTGATGCGCAGCTCCCGCTCGCTCATCTCGATGTCGTCCCGCCTGATCCCGGGCAATTCCGCCTCGAGAACATACGCGTCGCCGGTCTCTGGCATGTCCACCGCAGGAGACCAGGCCAGTGCGGCGGCAGGTACGGCGGCGGCGCCCTGCAGTAGCCGGTTCATGCGCTCGACCAGCTCCTCGAACTCGGCGGCGATCGGTCTCACCCCGGCCGAAGCCGGCGAAGGACCTGTCCAGCAGGCTGCCGGGCCGGTACCGTACGGGCGACGTCATCACGGTTCACCTCCGGAGAGTGGGCCATACGGGTCGCCCTCCACGGTGCGCGTCTCCGCAGAAGCGGGCGACTCGACCCCGTTCACACCGTCCTCATCGCCGGCAATGCCCAGGCGCCCCATGAACGCGGGCTCGCTGCGCGCCAGGACACGCTGGAGCTGCACCCGCAACTCCGTGTACTGCACACCCATGCCATATCGCTGTGCTGCCACGGCAGAACCAACGAATTGCGCCTGGGGAGCGAAGTAGGCCGGACGGGTGGAGCCGCGCACGCGCCGCAACAGACATGCAGGACCACAACTCTGGTCGGACACTGGGGGGCAAAGCAGTGGCTGACGGCGTACGAACCCAGGGCGCGATGGCTATGAACCACGGCACCACACACTCCTCCGGTGCGACGGATGCCGTCTCCACACGTTCCGTGTTCGGCGCGCCGTGCTGGGTGAGTCTGAGCAGCCGCGACCTCGAAGCCACGCAGGACTTCTACGGGGCCGTACTGGGCTGGCGGTGGCGCACCGCCAGACTCGGCGACCGTTTCCGGACCGCACTGGCGGACGGGGTACCCGTCGCGGGGGTCACGGAGATGGCTACCGCGTGGCAGATGGCCGTGGCCTGGACGCCGTACTTCGCCGTGGCGAACGCGGACGAGGCGGTCGCCCGCTTCCGGGAGCGCGGCGGGACCGTGGCAGTGGGGCCGATCTCCTTCCCTTCCGGAAGGGCGGCGCTGCTCGCGGACCGCGACGGGGCCCGCTTCGGGGTGTGGCAGGGGAAACTCGTCACCGAGTGGGAGGCGTGGCGGCAGGCAGCGCCGACGTTCATCACCCTGCACACCCGTGACGCCTTCGACGCGGCCATCTTCTACGGCGAGGCCCTCGACTGGGCCTCGGACCTGCCCGGCTGCTGCGAGGTCGAGTACGCGGGAGGCGAAGTACTGCTGCGCAGCCGGGGCGACGTCGTGGCCCGCATCGAGTCAGGCTCGGTGGAGACGCCACCCGACCCTTCGGTCCGGCCGCACTGGCAGGTCCACTTCACCGTTGCCGACGTGGGACCGTGCATCCGGGCGGCGGGGAAGCATGGCGGCAGTGTCTTGGCGGAGGGCCGACGGGAGGCAGCGCTGCGCGACCCCGACGGCGCCCAGTTCACGGTGACCTCACGTCGGCAGTACCGGCAAGGCGGAGCCACCGGATCAAGGGCCTCCCAGTGACCGGGGACAAGGTCGTGATCGGCATGACCAGCGAAGCGGACATGGCCCGTAACGTCACCGATGACCAGCTCGCCGAATTCGTCCAGCGGGTATGACCGTCATCCGACCCGCACCGAGCCCACCACCCGCCACCCGCCACCCGCCACCCGCCACCCGCCACCCGCACGGTCGTATCACCCACCAGGGCGAGAAGGCACAGCGATCCGGGCCAGTCGGCAGTGGCACGTCGAGCGCACGCACGACACCGGGCTATGGGTTCCTCCCGAGCGCAGCATCCGGGCCGACTCCGGCTCCCCGGCACGGAGTTCACTGTCTCGCCGGGACGTCGTCCGCCCGCTCGCCCTCCGCTTGAGATGGTTCGGTCCTGGGCACGTCCGGGTGCTGTTCCATGGCGCTGCGCTCGCCCGGCTCGTCGCGCTCCCCCTCGGCCTGCGACGGGGTACGCGCGTATAGCCAGCGGTCGTAGTCCGAGGCTCCGGATTGCATGATGGGCCTCCTCCATCGCTCACTAACCCCATGGTCCACCCTCGGCCGTGACGCGGCGAGAGAAGTGTGAGCAACGGGCAATTACGTGCCCACCGTCATCGTCGCTCGCTACGTTGGGTGGCGACGAGGAAGTGTGAACAGCGGGCGTGGACATGGATTCTGATCACGTCGTTGGACCGGGGACCGTCAGCTATCTCTACAACGTTGCAGTGAGCCGCTTGACCAGCACGTTCGGCGCACAGCTTCAGTGTGCCCCGGAAACCGCTCGTCGGGTGATCCGACTCGGCCGCGTCCGGCCCTCAGCCCTGCGAGGGCCAAGAAAGACAACGCCCGCGCGCCATACAGCAGCCTCCCGAACGAAGATGGGAAGGAGGAGCGGAGCGATGGCGCGAATGTTCGCCGACGGCGATGATTTGGTCGTGCACCTGACATGGCGGGAAAAGGCGGCCGCGCGCCGTGGCGACGTCTGCGTGCCGCTGACGGCGGTGTGCCGGGTGGCGGTCGAACCCGACTGGTGGCGCGCCCTGCGCGGAGTCCCGCAGCGCGGCGTCTCGATTCCAGGGGTCCGGTGCATCGGCACGCGCAGCCACCACGCCGGGCTGGACTTCGTGGCCATCCAGTCCGGCAGACCCGTCGTGTGCGTCGAGCTCCGCCCCTCCGCTCCTTTCCGCCTCCTTGCTGTGTCCCTTCCAACCCGTGCGGACGCGAGGACCACAGCTCAATGGCTCGGCCGAATCGCACCGAAGATCGACACGTCCACGCCTTGGCGGCAGCCGCTTCCGGTACCCGAGGAGAACTCCGCCCCCGCGACGTCGGACAACCCGCCAACACCCCCTCGCACATCTCCTCCGTGCACGCGCGATGCCTGAGTGGGACGAGTGGCCGGCCACTAGGGCGTGTGCCGAAAGTGGATCAAGGTGGTGGTTGAGGAATCGCGGCGGGGAGTAATTGTCAAATGTTGTGTACCCAGGCGAGGCCGGTCACCGGCCTCGCCTGCGGTGCTCTCCGGGGGTACGCAGGTGTCACTCGGCGGGTGTCGGAGCCCGGTTGAAGAGCCGTCCGGCCAGGTCCGCCCCGATGATGGCGCCGTCGGTGTCGCGGGTGAGGAAACCGCGCTGGCCGATCAAGCCGCCGCCGGTGACGATGTACTCGTCGCCGCTTCCGGGGAGCAGACCGAGCCCGGCCGGCGGCAGGTCCGGCGGCAGTTCCCTCTCGGACGCTGTGCGGATCTCCGGCTTGATCCTGCATTCAACCGTCATCGTGTCACCGTCGGTGTCGATGATCAGCGTCATGAATTCGTTCTCGTAGTGCCCGATGATCTCCTGAGCGCGCTGCGGGTCGTACGGGAGCGGCTCGGGGTCGCCCTCGACTATGCCGAGGTAGTGCTCGATTGCCCAGCGGAGCACGGCCTGATTGAACTCCAGCCCGCTGTCGGGCCCGGCGTTGGACACCGCCACGACGGCGAACTCGCGCTCCGGAACCAGCAGCAGATTGGCGAACTGGCCATTGGTCGATCCGCCGTGCCCGACGGTGCGCACACCGTCCACGTCGCGCAGGAACCAGCCGAGGCCGACGGCGTCACCGAGCGTGGAGCCGTGCAGCTCCACCGTCGGCTCCTGCATTCGCCGCGCCAGGTCACCGCCGCCGAGGTGGAACCGGGCCCAGTGCAGCTGGTCCGAGACCGAGGACACCAGGCCGCCGCCCGGGTTGTTGCCGCGCGTGTCCTTCCATGTCCGGGCGACCTTGAGCTCCCCTTCCCTGAGGTTGTGGCCCACGGCGAACCGGCGGGTGATGGCCTGTCCGGCGGTGAAGACGCTGTTGGCCAGGCCCACCTGATCCAGGACGAGTGAGGTGACAGCGGCCTCGTAGGTCTCGCCGGTGACGTTCTCGATGACCCGGCCGAGCAGGTTGTAGCCGAGCTGGCTGTAGGAGGCACGGCCGCCGACCGGGCCGATCAGCGTCACCTCGGCCATCTTGGCCACCTCGCCGGCCAGCGCGTCGTCTCCGTCTCCGCTGTCGAAGACCATCCGGGTGTCCAGCCCGGCGGTGTGGTTGAGCAGGTTCAAGATGGTGATCTGCGCGGCCGCGCCCTCGTCGGGGAGCCGGAGTTCGGGAACGTAGCGGCGGACCGGCGCCTCCAGCTCGACTCGCCCCGTCTCGACCAGGCGCATGATCGCGGTCGCCGTGTAGGTCTTGGTGACCGAGCCCAGCACGAACAGCGTGTCCCGGTCGACGGGCAGCGGGTTGTCGAGGCTCGTCACGCCGTGACAGGCGATCAGCTCCCGTCCGTCCACCCAGACCCCCACCGCTGCGCCTGGGATGTCGAACTCCTTGGCCGTCGCCTCGACGAACTCAGCCAGCGCATCGCGTGACATCTCGTTTCCCCCTCGGTCAGTGTGGTTCGCGCACGTCCCCAGATGTCCACCGGGCGTCGCAGCGACTTGCACTTTGTTCAAGTGAAGGCTAGCGAACCACTTGAACACAGTGCAAGAGATTTCTTGAACGCCGTGCAAGTCGACGGCTATCGTGAGTCCATGCCCCGCAACACGCTGACCCGCGAACAGATCCTCACTGCTGCTATCGCCCTGCTGGACACCGAAGGGCTGGAGGGCCTGAATATGCGGGCACTGGGTCAGCGGCTGGGCTCGGCGGCCACCGCGGTCTACTGGCACGTGGGCAGCAAGGACAACCTCATCGCCCTCGCCGGCGACCAACTGTGGCACGAAATAACGCTGCCCGACCCTGACCTGGTCGACTGGCGCACGGCAGCCACCACCATGGCCACCGACCTGCATGCGATGCTGACCCGCCACCCGTGGCTGCTGCAGGCCTTCGGCTCCTTCCTCATGTTCGGCCCTGGCAAGGCCCGCCACGACGACCACCTCCTGGCCATCTACGAGGCCGCGGGATTCGCCGGCGCCGCAGCCGACCAGGCCGCGGCCGCCGTTTTCACCTTCGTTCTCGGCAACGCCCTCGGCCCAGCCGCAGCAGCCTCACTCACCCGCAAACTGCGGCGCGAAGGCAGCAGCAACGCCGAACAGGTCATTGGCAACGCCAATGCCGAAGCCCGCGAGATTGCCGCACAGTTCCCTCGGCTGCGCGCCCGCCTGGACACCCACAGCGCCGACTACGGCGCGGCGCCCGACAACACCTTCCAGTTCGGCCTCCAGACCATCCTCGACGGGCTGGAAGCGCTGCAACGAGGGCCTGCTCGGTGACCATCACACGATCATTCGGGAAGGTACGCCCTCCGCGTCCCACCCAGGGCTGATCCACAAGCCCTGAGCATTGCTCCGCGGCGGGATGAGGGGATCGCGCCCCGATCTGGCTTACCTGCACCCCATCCGACGTGCCGGGCTCCCGATCTGGCACAAAGTGCCTGATCGCGCAGGGGGTGCGGGTGTTATCGTCCCTGGCATGGCTGAACTGATCGCTCCCACGGGACGGCTGCATTCCTCGTGGCTCACGGCCCGTGACGAGTGGCAGCCTGGTGCTCACCAAGACGGGGCTGGCCTGCGTCTGGTTGGTGACGATGACCTCGACAGCCCGGGAGGGTTCGCCTCATGGGTCGAGCGACTGCGACAGCAATCGGACCGGGCGCTGCCTGTCGGGGAAGGGCGCGTCCACGCTACGCACTGGTGGATCGTCGAGGGCGAGACGTACCTCGGGGCCATCGACCTTCGGCACTATCTGAACGCCTTTTTGTTGGAAGGCGGCGGAAACATCGGCTACAGCGTTCGGCCTTCTGCCAGGAGACGCGGACTGGCCTCATGGGCGCTGGGAGCGGTTCTGCTCAAGGCGCCGGCGTTCGGTCTGGACCGGGTCCTTCTCACCTGTGACGATGGCAACGTCGGCTCGGCGCGCACCATCGAAAGCAACGGCGGCGTCCTCGAAGATGTGCGCAGCACCGAAACCGGGGTCAAGCGCCGCTACTGGATCACTCTCGACCACACGGGTCACAGCCATTCATCGATGGCTGCGACGAGGACGGTCGCCTCGTAGCGGACCGCGAGCTTGTCGTACCTCGTGGCCACGACGCGGTGTCTTTTGAGGCAATTGATGCCGCACTCGACCGCGTGTCTCGCCTTGTAGTCCTCCGGGTCGAACCTCGGCGGACGGCCGCCGAGCGAGCCGCGCTTCTTGCGGTTGCGGGCTTGGTCAACCTTGTCCGGGATGGTGCAGCGGATACCGCGTCGCCACAGGTAGGCGCGGTTCTTCCGGGAGGCGTACGCCTTGTCCGCGCGCACCCGCCTCGGCCGGGTGCGCGGCCTGCCCGACCCGAGGCGGGGCACCCTGATGCGGCCCAGGACGGCCTCGAACTGCGGGGAGTCCCCGCGCTGCCCGACGGTGATCACGATGGACATGGGCTTCTGTCCCTGCTCGACGCCCAGGTGCACCTTGGTGGTCAGCCCGCCGCGCGAGCGTCCGAGCCCGTGGTCGTCCGGCTCGACGGCGACGCCGCCTGGCGGCTCCTTCTGAAGGTCCCCCCCTTTACGCGCCCCGGCGGCGTGCTGGTGGGCCCGCACGATCGTAGAGTCGACGTTGATGTCCCAGGTGATCAGGTCCTTCGCATCCGCCCGGGTCTGGAGGGCGGTGAAGATCTGGTGCCACGTTCCGTCCCGCTGCCAGCGGCGGAACAGGTCGTACACCCGACCCCACGGCCCATACTCGGCGGGCACGTCCCTCCACGGGACGCCGGTGCGGACCCGGAATCGTATGCCGTCGATCAGTTGCCGCCGGGTCCATATCGGCGGTTGGCCGGGCTTCTTGCCCCTCGGCAACAGCAGCTCCAGCATCGCCCATTGTTCGTCCGTCAGATCTCCACGCGCCACGAACCAAGATCATCTCACGGCCGAGATCTACTTTCGGCACACGCCCTAACGACCTCGTGCACGGTTGGCCGTGGCACGTCGAGGTGTGTGGCGTTGTCGGTGTTCACGCTCGCAGGGCGTTGTCGAGGGTGGCGGTTTGCTGGTGTGAGAGCAGCCCGGCGACGGCTTGGATGATGTCACTCATGTGTTCGCGTCGGCCATGGTGGCGGGCCAGAGCCCGCCAGTTTTTCAGGTGGGCGATGCCGTGCTCGACGCGGATGCGTCGTGAGGAGTGCGCCTTGCGCTGGAGTTCGTGGCGTTCCTCGTACCAGGCGGGAGCGTTCTTCTTGAACTTGCGATGGGGGGGGTGTCACCACCCGGCCGCCGGTCTGCGCGCCCATGCCCTGGTAGCCGGCGTCCGCGAGAATCTCCAGGAACGGGCCGTCGGCCAGGAGCTGGGCCAGTCCCAGCTGTCGGGCCTGGGTGATGTCGGCGCAGCTGCCAGGCCGGACCGGACTGCAGAACAGCACCCGCCCGTCCGCATCCGTGAGGACCATGGACTTCACCGCGTTCTGCTTGGTCTTGCCGGAGACGAATTTGTCCCGGTCCTTGCGGCCTGCGGCCGGGCGTCGCACACGGATCTCCGTGCCGTCGATGATCCCGGTCCGACCGTCAACGCCCAGGTACTCGATGACCTCGGCGAGGGTGTGCAGCCGGACGTCCGGGGCGATGGTGCATCCCCGCTGCGCGAACAGGGGGCCGTACCTCGCCAATGGCACGGGTGATGGTGGAGCGGTCCACGCCGAACCAACAGGCAAGCACGTTGTGAGTGGTGCCATGGCGCAGACTCACCAATGTGGCCAGCAGTCGGTCGACGAAGACGAACGTGTGCTTCGCCCCGGCTCCGACAGCCCGTCGCCGCGGCCGAGCCGCCAGGCGTGCCTGATGCTGTTCGTGCCACAACGGCCCTACCTCGGCGACGAGTTCAGCGATCACCGCCGACGACAGCCCGGTGACCCGGTACTCCGAAACGATCAACTCTCGCGCCCCAGCCCCCACCATGCCCAGTCCAACGAGCTACCCGGGCGCCGAGCCACGGCCAACCGTGCACGAGGTCGTTAGCCGATGACAAACGCTGGAAGCAGCTGACGCGCGGGACTCATCGCCACGACCGCTTGCCCGACACCTACCGCGCCATCGCGGACCTCGTCTCCGACCGAAGCGTCATGACCTGAAGCAGGCCGTGAGCAGACAAAACACGCCTCACTCGCTATCACGCACCAACTCGTAAGCGTGATCCGCTCTGTCATGGCCGCGATGTGGGCGAGGAGCGTGGTCGGTGAGGAGGGGATGAAGGGCGGGTTGTGGTGCTCGCCGATGGCGAAGACGTCCAGTCCCACAGCCTCGGCGTGCCTGGCGGTACGTATGACCGAGTCGATGCGTTCCGCTTCGCTGGGGGTGTGGCCGGTGATCGGGTCACGCGTGACGTCGCCGACGCCGAAGATCCCGAATTCCATGCTGTGTGATCTCCCCGAAGGGTGGGGTCTATGGGTTCGGCAGTCCGTACGGTGGGTCACCTCCTGGCTGTGCTGGTGGAGGGGAGTTCCTGCGGCGTACGGGAGGCGCTGCCTTGTGGGCGGGTCGCTCCGACGAGAGCCCCGGCCTGGGCCTGCGGATGAGTCGAGCTGCTGCGATCACCGCTGTCCCGCTCGGCGGCTGCTCTGTCAGCGGTCGGACGTGCGACGGCAGCGGCGCCCAGGTTCGAGGTGGCAGGCGGACGGCAAACCCGTGCGCGGGAGTCAGCCAGGCGCCCTCGCCGAAGTGGCAAGGGCGCAGCCGTCATCGGTGCGGTCGGTCTGGGCCTGCTTGGTCAGGCCAGAGTGGTTACGACGTCGACGGGGTTGGCAAGGGTGTCACGGATGGCCGAGCGCTTTTGGACGAGGGCAATCAGTTCTTCGAGCTGTTCACGGGTGGCGTCGGGGGCGTCGAGGTCGACGCGCACGCGTATCTGCTGCAGTCCGGGACGGACCGAGGGGTCGATCCCCAGGAACCCACGCATGTCGATGTCCGCTTCGAGGTCCAGGCGGATTGCCTTGAGCTCTATGCCCAGCAGGGCGGCGTGAGTGGTGGTGGTGACGGTGTAGCAGCCGGCCAGTGCATGCAGGACGTATTCGGCCGGCGTGGGCGCGGTGTCGGTGCCGAGCGCTGCTGTGGGCTCGTCGCTGGACATCTCGAATTTCGCCACGCGCGTCTCGTCGCGGCTGCCGCCCTGGGTCAGGGCGCCTGTCTGGGTCATGATGCGGTAGCCGCCCTGCCACGAACCGCTGACGGTGAAGGTTGCTCGTGCAAGCCCAGGCTTGGCCCGAAGGGTGTCGGCGCTGTCCTGAAGGGCACGGACGTCGATTTCATTGATGACAGACATCGCTGCTGCTTCTCTCTGAGTGGGGGATGCCGAAGGCGAGCGCCGGCCGTCGTGGCCTGCGGCTGGGATGCGGGGCTCGTGTCCCGGCGCGGCGCTCTCACCGCTGGCCGACGCAGTCGTCGGCTCTCCAAGGTCTCGGATCAGGTCACGCGGCGGCGGTGTCACCCTCTTGTTCGAAGAACTTCATGGCCATGAACCCGTGTGCGTAGCTGCCGCCGGCGCGCAGAGCCGCGGCCGTCATGATGGTCTCCGCGAGTTCCTGCTGGGTTGCGCCGGCGGAGCGCGCCGCCTTGGTGTGCGCTTCGATGCAGTAGGCGCACTGCGTGGTCAGCGCCACGGCCACAGCCATGAGTTCGGTGTACTTGGGCGGGATGACGTTGTTGCTGCCACGCAGGACCTGGTTGTCCCAGGCCACGAACGCCTTGAAGGCGTCAGGGGCGCCGGCACGGATGTGCTTGGCGTACTGATGGTCGGTGTGCTCGTGGTAGGACACGATGCTCCTGTGATCTCGACCGTGCGGGGACGTGCGGGTCCCGTAGCCGGCGGGTGTACGTGGGGGGAGTCGGCAGACGATCGCCGTCTCAGTAGATGTTGCGGCCGGCCCTGACGCCGCCGTCGACGTCCCAGGTGGCGCCAGTGACCCAGTCCGCCTGGTCGGACAGCAGGAAGGCCACGGTGGGAGCGACATCGTCGGGGGTTCCGACCCGCCCGAGAGGGTGGAAGCTGTTGAACCCGTCGAGCGTGGAGTCGATCTCGTCCTTCGGGATGAACGCCTCGTAGATGGGCGTGCGAACCACCGCGGGAGCCACAGTGTTGACCCGGATCCCGTACGGAGCCAGCTCCATGGCGAGGTGCTGAGTGAGGGAGTGCAGGCCCGCCTTGGCCACCGAGTACGCCGAGGACGGGGTCGCGGCCATGGCCTGGTGCGCCAGCATGCCGCCGATGTTGACCACTGCACCCTTGTTACCGCGAACAATCATGGTGCCGGTGACGGTCTGGGTGACGAAGTAGAAGGCGCGGGTGATGGCTTGGTAACGGTCGTAGTCCTCCTGGCTGTGGTCCAGGAATGACTTGGGCTGGAAGACGCCGGCGGCGTTAACGAGCAGGGTCGCGTCGGAATGCTGCTCGGTCAGTTCCTCGCGCAGGCGATCCACGGCGGCGCGGTCGAAGAGGTCGGCGGCCAGACCGACGGCCTTGCCGTAGTCGGCCAGCTCGGCGACGGCCTTGTCTGCGCTGTTCTGGCTCCGACCGGTGACGACGGCGGTGCCGCCGCCTTCGAGTACACGGCGGGCGGAAGCCAGCCCCATGCCGCTGGTGCCGCCGATGACGACGACCTTGCGTCCGGTGAAGTCGAAAGTATTGGTGGACATGCTGGGGCGCTCCTCAGGTGCATCGCGAATCTCGTAGGGTTCGCGAATTGCAAGATGTGTGGATAAAAGGGACTGTGTAGGTGTGGTCCACGCGCGGGGAGTGGCGGACACCCCTCCGGGTGCGGGGTAAACTCCTTGCTTGCGGAATGCAAGTAAAAACTCGGGGACGTCGAGCTGCTGATCCTTATGGAAGGCGCCGGCTCGGCCCTGCGGTCCGGAACCTCGCGGCGCCGGTCCGCCCCTCTGCTTCGGGGGATGCCTCGACTGTAGGGCGCCCTTAGCGGAGGCGGTAGAGGATCAGGGCGAATGCGGATATAGCGGGTGCCTATGCCCTAAGGAGAGAACCGCAGTCGTGAACATCGAGACGTTGCGCTACGCCCAAGCCGTGTCCCGCACGAACTCTTTCAGTGCCGCCGCGCGGGCCTACGGTGTGACGCAGCCATCTCTGTCCAACGGCGTTGCTCGGCTGGAGGAGGAGTTCGGGGTCAAGCTCTTCGACCGCTCGCCGCGAGGAGTCAAGCCCACGCCGCACGGAGCGCAGATTCTGCCGCTGATCGACCGCGTCCTCGATGACCTGGACACCCTCCTCGCCGAGACCCAGCGGCTGGCACGACCAGTCACCGAACCGATTCGCATGGGCGTGTCGCCCCTGATCGGCGCCGAACTGGTCGGACGGGCATACCAGGCGGCACGCACACTCAAGCGTCCGAGCGACCTGATCCTGCGCGAAGCGGACCACGAGCCCCTGACCAACGACCTCCAGGCGGGCCGTCTGGACATCATCCTTGTCCCCGCCGTACCTGGTCTGCCCAGATTCCGGCATCGCGTGATCGCCCATGAACCGGTGGTTGTTGTCGACACGGCCTCCCCGGTACAAGACGGCCCGGTCGAGCTGAAGGAGGTGGCGGACGCTGCCTACATCCTCGGTCCCCGCACCTGCGGCCTGACCACCTTCACCACGGACCTCTTCCACGAAAACAACCTGACATTGCGCACCTACCCCGGTGAAGCCGCCAGTTTCCGGGCCGTGGACGAGTGGGCGGCCCTAGGACTGGGCGCGGCCCTCCTGCCTCGCTCCAAAATCACCTACGAGCACGCGAGCTGCCGCCCACTTCTGCAGGCCGGTTCCCCGGTTGAGCTCGCCTACGAGGCCGTCTGGGACTGCGACACCCCACTGGGAGCCGACCTGGAGGAGCTTGTCGACGCGCTCACCGCACTGGTCGGGCCCGACCCGGTCCTCCGACGGACAGAAGACCAGCGATAGCGCCGCAGTACCCCCGTGGTGTGAGTATCCCCGTCGACCGCCGGAAAGGACTGGCCGGCCACTGGACCGAGTCGGAGGTCACTCTGGCTACCCTGCCGTCATTTGGGAACCACAGGAGCTATCAGTGGGGCATCTCGACCGGCATTCATAAACGAATTCCAGAGAGAGCCGCTAGTGGCGATATAGCGATCCGTATTGCTCGTAGACAGACCTACGGGTGCGCATTAAACGGAGCGAGTCTACTATATCGTTAGCGAGGTTCGATACCCAGAGAGGCCGGTCGCCATGCACTGCTATGACTGCTTTCTCGAAAGTCGCGCTTCGACCGTTCCGTCAAGCCCGTCAATAGCCGCAGCCGCATGCGCCCGGTGCGGGGCCGGCATCTGCGGCAGGCATGCACACGCCACCTGCGAACCGATTCCCGGCTCGCCCACATCCGCTGGGGCGCCAGAAGCCCGGCGGATCACGTGCGACCCCTGCTACCAGGCGGAAACCGCCGCCGCCCGTCGAACGTGAGCGATACACGCGAACGCCGGCAGCGCCGGACTCATCCCGTGCTGCCGGCGAGGTCGTCGCCAACGCGCTGTCAGTGACCCGCTGGCGATGCCCGGAGGCGTTACCGACCGGGCTGCCGCTGCGTGATCTCCTGGAGCACCCACCCGTTTCCGTCTGGGTCGCTGAAGGTGGCGTAGGACGCGTAGGACGTCCGGTCAGGGTTCAGACCCGCGATCCGTTCCTGGCCGGCGCCCCGATGTACGGCATCTCCAGCCTCGTGGCCGTGGTGAAGGAGCCCCCCGGCGTCGTGGAACACGTCACTGACCTTGATGCCGCGGCTGGCGAGCTCCGCACGCGCCTGCTCGACATCCGTGACGATGAGATACAGGCCCTGAGCCGAGCCTGGAGCAGCGTCGATCATGCCCTTGCCGAAGATGATCGAGCATGCGGAACCGGGGGGCGTGAGGTGTACCAACCGGTAGTCTTCACTGAACGTATTGTCAACGTCCATACGGAAACCCGCTGTCTCGTAGAAGCTCTTGGCGCGATCGACGTCGGAGACAGGGAGCACAATAACTTCGAGCTTCAGGTCCATCTTTCTTCACCCTCCCAGGATCGAATTTTGAGGGAATGTGATAAGTAATAGATCGGGACTGTCTCTGATTCCCAAGTATTGCAAGTCGTAGCATCGCTCTCAAAATGTCAGTGAATGATCCCGTACAGTGCTGCCGATCAGGAATTCCGCTGGATTGGCAGAAGCTGCCGATACGCTCCACCATTGTCACTCGCGCGTGGCTTCATCGCATTCTGAAGCGGCAGGGCCGAGCTGCTGTGCTCGTCTCGGAGTTTCTATGGGGCCGCAACGGCATCTTCTTCACCGCGCGAACAGCTTCCGATGCGAGGAACTCACGTCAACTCGGCGTTCCGGGCATGCCCTTGGGGGACCTACAGAATGTGCAAGTCGACGTCGAGCCTTCGCGGGCACGACCGATCGATGCTCCGCTTCCGGTCAAGGGGATGCGAAGCATCAGGCTCAGCCGCTTTCGATTGGCTTCCTAATAAAAGGGTGTTGCACAACCCTCTGAGCTGGGCATCTCCCCTGTATGGCTGGGGTGTTAAGGGCTGATCGGGTGTGGGTGGAGACGTTCACGGGGCTGCGGATGAAGCAGTTCGAGCGGTTGTTGAAGGTGGTGCGGGAGCGGGGTGGCGGCGGGCCGCGCGTCGGGAGGCCGTGGTGTCTGCCGCTTGCCGACCGGGTGCTGCTGGTGGCTGTCTACTACCGCACGAACCTCACCATGCGGCAGCTCGCGCCGCTCTTCGGGGTCTCGCCTGCCACGGTGTGCAGGGTCATCCAGCGGCTGCGGCCCCTCCTGGCACTCAAGCCGGCCACACGGCCCGTCGATGCCGCGGACCGGCTGTGGATCGTGGACGGCACGCTGGTCCCAGTCCGTGACCGCAAGGTCGGCGCCTCGAGCCGCAACTACCGGTTCTCCGCGAACGTGCAGGTCATCATCGATGCGGACACCCGCCTGGTCGTAGCCACCGCCCGCCCGGCTCCGGGCAACAGGGCCGACGCCCATGTATGGCGCGACTCCGGTCTGCCGCAGCAGTGCCAGGGCGTCACCGTGCTCGGCGACGGCGCCTACATCAACACCGGCCTGGCCGTCCCGCACCGCAAACGACCCGGCCGGGCCCTCCTGGCCGGCGAGGAAGCCGACAACGCGGAGCATCGCCGGGTCCGTGCGCGGGTCGAGCATGCGATCGGCCGGCTGAAGAACTACAAGATCCTCCGCGATTGCCGACAGCACGGCGACGGCCTCCACCACGCAGTCCAAGCTGTCGCCCACATGCACAACCTCGCCCTGGCCACGTGATCAGAACAGCCATGATCGCCCTCTGGCCTGCAAAAACACGGCCTTCTGCAACACCCTTTAGGCCAAACACCTCGTTGACCGCAGCCTTCTTTCGCTTCACGGTCTTCGCGGCAGCGGCCGTTCCATCGACCTTCCGACAGAGTGCGTCGAGGCCGCGTCGGAGCACATCGGGATCATCCAACTCACCTACAGGCAGCGAGTGGCGCTGCAGCCAGTCCAAGTGCATGGCCCTGGAGTGGTTCACAGTGCACGAATTGCCACGCGACATCATCGAGTACCCCGAAGCCGGGTTGCGCGGCTATCTGGACAACGCAGGCTCGCTCGCAGAGCACAACTGGGCGTAGCACACCTTTACCCGAAGTTGCTCTTGGACAGCGATGCAAGAAATATCTCAAGGTATATGAGATCACAGATATCTCGTATGCCATCGGATGCCGCTCCTGTGACAGAAACTGATCTCGTGACAACCAATTCCCAGCAATACGGCTCGGCATAACGGCTGACGGCAACGCTGTTTTCCTCTCATCCCCGTCGCCGTATCCGCCCTGAGCACCAGCTCGACAGGCGCTCTAAGCGCGGTGCTCGCGGCGGCGGGACTGGGAGCCGACGTCCTGCTCGCCCACCACCGTGAGGCTCTGATGGGCGCGGCCGCCCACGCCGCGACAGGGCTGCGAAGGCTGCCGCCGATCTCAGCCAGGCGGGGAGCCGACCGAGATGGATCTGCCGCAACGCCCTCAGAGCGGGGCGGTGTCGGCGTTTCGGCCATGTCCGGACCGGAGCCGCCTCAAGCCAGACCAAGGATCTGGGTGGACAGGGTCTCCTCGCACAGGAAACTGCGGGCTCCCCAGCACGACCGAATGACGTGTGTTCGAAATCGCAGCCGGGTCGTTGATTCCCACGACTCCGCCGCAGCGACCGTCCTAGGGGGAACGATGACCTCAGCCATTAAGCAGGATCAGCCGCCACAACCACCGAAGGGCACCTCGCAGGAAGACGAACCGCAGGGGGCCAGTGTTCGAGAGGAGGAATACCTCTACCGCGACGAGTCGCGGCTCCAGGCGGGGTCGCTGCTGACCTCCCGCACGATGGCACGACGACTGCCCTCGCTCGTACGGCGCTCGGTGCAGATGGCCTGGCGGGTGGACCGCGGCGCGACCATCGGACTGCTGGTGTGTCAGATCGGGACGGGTGTCCTCGCGGCCCTTGGTCTCCTAGCCGTCACGGGCACGATCACCGCGCTGATCTCCTCGGGCGACATCACCGAGCGGCTGTGGGATGCTGCCCCGCAGCTGGCAGTCATCGCCGCGGCCACCGGCCTGCGTTCGCTGCTGGGCATCACGGTGGTCTGGCTGACTGGCCGTCTGCGCCCGGTGCTCGGCCGGGCGGCCGAGGTGACGATGGTCGAGGCCGCGCTCGGCGCGGAACTGGCCGCAAACAACAAGCCGGGCTACAACGATGCATACGACATCGCGGACCGCGGCGCCCAGGTCACTCCTGACCTGGTAGAGGAAGCGCAGGACGTGCTCGCTGCGACCGCGACGCTCGCGGCCGGCGCAGCCGTCCTGACCGTCCTGCACCCGCTGCTCCTTCCCCTCCTCTTCCTCGCCTGCTTACCGCAGGCCGCCGCCTACGTCCGCTCCGCACGCGTGATCTACCTCGCCAGCCTGGAGACCTCCGGAAGGCGCCGGATGCTGGGCAAGCTGCGCTGGCACATGGCCTACATGGAGTCCAGCGAGGAGATGCGCGCCTGCCTGGCCGGCCCCTTCTTGATCGGCCGATACCGAAAGCTGGCCGCCTCGGTCAATGCGGCTGAACGCGGGGCCGCGAACACGGGTGCCTGGATGGGGCTTGCCGGAGCTGTCGCCGGCGGAATCGCCTCGACCGCGGTGTGGGCGGCACTGCTGTGGCTCCTGGCCTCCGGCCAGATGAGCCTGGCGGCCGGCGGCGGCGCCGTCTTCGCCCTTCAGACGGCCACCGGCTCGGTGCGCGGCATCATCAACGGCGGGGCCCGCCTGGTGCGCACCGGCTGGTACGTGCAGGACTGGCAGAACTTCCTCGACAACGCCCACGGCCAGGCCATGACCGACTCCCGCGGGACCGCCGCCGTGCCCGCGGTCCCGGAGCGCTTCGAGGTCCGCGACGTCACCTACCGCTACGACGGCGCCCCGAAGGACAGCCTGAGCGGCGTCTCCCTCCACGTGCGGCGCGGCGAGATCGTGGCCCTGGTCGGGGAGAACGGCTCCGGCAAAACAACCCTCTCCCGCCTGCTGTGCGGACTGCTCCTGCCCACCGAAGGCGACGTGGCCTGGGACCACGCCTCCACGGCGGACCTGGATCCCTGGGGGGCATGGGAGCACGTCGCTCTGGTCCCGCAGAAGTTCACGTATCTGCCGCTGACGATGCGCGACAACATCACCTTCGGACAGGGCGACAGCAGCGACACGGCCCTGCTCGCCGCGTGCGAGGCGTCTGGCGCTGCGGAGATGCTGCCCAACCTCCGTTCCGGCCTGAACACCCTCCTGACCAGCGAGTGGTTCGGCGGGCAGCAGCTCTCCGGCGGGCAGTGGCAGCGCCTCGTCCTCACCCGCGCCTTCCACCGGCAGGCGGCGCTCCTGGTGATGGATGAACCCACGGCCGCGCTCGACGCACGGGCCGAGCACCGGATCTTCTCCGGCCTGCGCGAACTGGCCAAGGACCGCGCCGTCCTGCTGATCACGCACCGGCTCACCAATGTAGCCGTCGCCGACCGGATCGTGGTCCTGGACGAGGGACGGATCGTGCAGGAGGGCACCTACGCCCAGCTCACCCAGGAGCCGGGGCTCTTCCAGTCCTTGTGGGAGCTGCAGCGCCGGATGAGCGGCAGCACCGCCTGATCACCGCTCCCCGGTCCGCGCCGTACACCCGCCCACCGTTCTGAAAGGCAGAGCTTCGTGACCTCTCCCGTCTCCCCTTCGGATCACGTTGCACCGCGTGCCGCCCTGTCCGCAGTGCAGTACGCCGCGTCCCGGCACGCGGTGTGGCTCGGCGCCGCCGCGATCGTCACCGACCAGGTCGGCCGCGTCCTGCTGGTGCACCCCACCTACCGCGAAGACGACCGGTGGCTGCTGCCCGGAGGAGTCGTCGAACCCGGCGAACACCCGCACGTCGCCTGTCGGCGCGAGATCACCGAGGAACTGGGCCTGCCGGATCTGCCCCTGTCGGGCGTGCTCGCCGTCCACTCCCTCTCGCCGCGCCACCCCGACATCAGGTCCGGCACGCCCTGCCCCGGAGAGATCCGGTACGTCTTCGACGGCGGAACCCTGACCCTCGACCAGGCGAAGGCGATCCGTCTGCCTCGCGAGGAGCTGTCCGAATTCGCCTTCTTCGAGACCCGGGACGCAGTGCAGCGGCTGCGCCCCGTGGACGGGCAGATCATGCTCGCCGCGTACCGTGCCCGGCTCGGGAACACCGCCACCGCCCACCTCGCCGACGGTCGGCACATCCTCGACATCCCTGCGCTGGACCGGCATGACGTCCACGTCCGCTACCGGCCTCTGTGGGACAGCCCCCTCAACCGCGGTCCCGTTCCCGAGCGGCTCTCCGTGCAGCAAGCCTGGGCGTGGTGCTTCGTTCCCGACGGCCGGGTCGTCCTCGTTGCCGACCCCGGCCCTCGGGGCGCCCTGCCGATGCTGCCCGGCGGCACCGTGGAGAAGACCGACCCGACGCCCGAGGACACCCTCCGCCGCGAAGCCGCAGAGGAAGCCCAGCTCACCCTCACCGATCCGGTGCGACTGGGCTGGGTGCTGGACGAGACCGGCGAGGTCTACGGCGGAGTGGGGCCCAACGCCCGCCTCCGTCTGGCCGTCCGGGTCACCGCCATCGGGCCGGCTGCCGTCGACCCCGCCACCGGCCACCCCTTCGCGCGCCTGCTCGCCACCCCCGCCCAGGCAGCCGCCCTACTGGGATGGGGTCCGCCAGGAGCGCGACAAGCCCAACTCGCCGCCGAAACAGCCCAGGAGCACTGGGGCCTGGCCCTCGCTCGCCCCACCGCAATCGAGGAAGTCCCTGCGGAGGGGATGCGGCTGAGCTGACACGAACAACCACCCCGCCTCAACTCGACCCGCTCCGCGCCCCTCTGAGGTACACCCATGCCGCTGTCGCACAACGACATCCGCACCACCGTCGAGACCTACCTCGCTCGCCACCCTCACGAGCGACCGCAACTCGGCGGCCTCCTGGACGCCCTCGACCGGCCCACCGACATCGCCAGCCGCTCCACCTTCTCCGGACACGTCACCTGCGGCGCCATAGTCGTCGACCAGCTCGGCCGCGTCCTGCACGTGCTGCACCTCGCGAGCGGGAAAGTCCTCGCCCCCGGTGGACATACCGAGCCCGAAGACGAGTCCCTGCCAGAGGCGGCCCTGCGGGAGCTGCACGAGGAGACCGGAATCCCACCCGAGCGCCTGGAGGCCGCCTGCCAGCCCGCCCAGTCGGGGCGCGCCCACCCCCGCGTACGGAACCAGGAAGCCCACCCCGAACATCCCGAGGGCCGCCGTCCACGCGTGCACCCCGAGCACGGTGCCCAGGGTGACCAGCACGGCCGCGGCCGGCAGCACCGCCAGCAGCGTGCGGGCGCGCTCACGCGGCGTGCCCGGGACGAAGGACATTCCGCCGGTGGCGATGGCGCCGAACAGCGCGTAGATCGCCGCGACATCGTTCCCCAGGCCGTAGCGCGCCGCGTAGAACCCCGTGCACGCCACGAGCGTCACCCGCGCGGAACGCCGCACCGCCCGCAGGCCCGGATCACGGGCCCGCAGCCATGCCAGCCCACCGCGAAGGGGCACCCGTGGCCTCCTCGTCGATTCGGTACAGAGGCACGCCCACTTCCCCTTGTTCACGGTAGGGCGGGCGGGTACGCCCGGCCACCGCACCCGGGGCCGGTCGGGCGAGAGGGACCAGGACCAGATACTTCTCGCTCCGCAGGTCCTTGTGCGCGTCCCACAGCCGGAGGACGAGGTCCGGGCGTGGCGCCTTTGGTTCGGGCAGACCATTCGATCTGGTACGTATCCGGCACACGCAGCAGATCTACCCGAGGCAGGTTCGCGGTGGAGACGCCCTCAGAGCCAGCAGGTGTGTGCAGCCGGGGGCAGAGGTGCGTCAGTAGCCGGTGCCGCGCTTGACCCGGGCCCGCTCGATCTCATGGGTCGCACCCTTGTCGTCCAACGTGCGACACGCGTCGGTAATGTCTTGGCTCAGGCGATCGATCTGCTCGCGGCTCAGGGTCTCCTTGACCAGGGCACGCATGATCTTCACCCGCTCCGCGTTGGGCGGGAGCGTGTACGCCGGCACCATCCAGCCGCGCTCGGCCGAGAGTTGCCAGGCGACGTCGGACTCGTCGTAGGCGTGCTTGCCGGCGAGGCGGAAAGCGACGAGCGGCAGCTGCTCGAGGTCGCTCCCGATCACTTCGAAGCGGCCGCTGCTACGCAGGTTGTCCGCCAGCACATGGGCGTTCTCCTGCAACATCTTCATGACGTAGGTGTAGCCCTGGCGACCGAGCCGGACGAAGTTGTAGTACTGCGCGAGCACCATCGACGCGCCGGTAGAGAAGTTCAGCGTGAACGTCGCGTCGGTCTTGCCCAAGTAGTTCTCGTGGAACACGAGGTCCATGGGCAGGTCGGACTCCTCGCGGAAGACCAGCCAGCCGATGCCGGGGTAGACCAGGCCGTACTTGTGTCCCGAGACGTTGATCGAACGGACGTGCTCGAGCCGGAAGTCCCATTTCGAGTCCGGGTAAAGGAAAGGCCACACGAATGCGCCGCTGGCTCCGTCAACGTGGATCGGGATGTCGAGGTCCCGCTCCTTGCGGACGTCCCGCAGGAGCTTGTCGATCCCGACGACGTCGTCCTTGTGGCCGGTGAACGTGGTGCCGAGGACGGCGACGACGCCGATCGTGTTCCCGTCGAGGTGAGGCTCCACGTCCTCCGGGCCGATCGTGTACTTGTCCTCGGCAAGCGGCACGATCCTCGGCTCGACGTCGAAGTAGCGGCAGAACTTCTCCCACACGACGTGGACGTCCCCACCGAAGACCAAGTTAGGTCGGTCGACCGACAGATTGGCCGCCCGGCGGCGCTCCCGCCACTTCCACTTCAGCGACAGCGCCCCGAGCATGATCGCCTCGGACGAGCCCTGGGTCCGACATCCGGTTGTCCTGCCCGGCGCGTTGAAGAGTCCGGCGAGCATGCGCACGCAACGCTGCTCGATCTCGGCGGAAATCGGGTACTCCGCATGGTCGATGAAATTGCGGTGAAGATTCTCGGCGATGATCCGTTGCGCCTCCGGCTCCATCCACGTGGTGACAAACGTGGCGAGGTTACGCTGCGGATCACCCTCCATGGCGAGGTCCACATCCAGCAGCCTCATTGCGTCCGTCGCAGCCATGCCTTCCTCGGGAAAGGCCTCCGAGGGAGCGGGCACGGTCAAGAATCGGTTGCCGAAAAGAGCCGCATCGTCACCCTTGGTCATATGAGGATTCAAACAGCGCCGATGCCTGCCTCGGCGAGGGACACGCCGAGATAGAACAGGCACCGACCAGCCTCCGAAGTTCGTCGGCTCGTCCGACCCCCACACCGACTCACCCAACTCCCATCCCGTCTGCCGTCGACCCACACGTATGTGGAGCGGGCGCGGTGCCGGGCGTCCAGGTGGAGCGCGCCACTCTCCCTGGTGTGTGCGGCGCCGCCGCCCTTGACGAGCCAGCAGTCCGGCGCTACCTGGTCCGCACCGTCAATCGTGACGTCGAAGCGGTCGATGCCGCCGAACGGTTCGACCCGCAGATCGAGTATCAGGGCTGCCTCCCTCGGTCCGCGGCGATGTCGCGACACACCGCAGTGACAGACCGCGGCGAGCCGGCGCAGGCAGGAGGTTGGCGACGGTCGAGCCGGTGCCGAGACCGACGGTCATGCCGTCCTCTGCCAGCTCGGCCGCAGCCTCGGCGGCACGTTGCTTCTCATGCTGGACGCTCACGGTCCTCCTCCTTGACCAGGCCAAGTCTCAGCCTCAGGGCGCCAGGCCCGGGCATGCGATGACGCGGGTCATAGGATGACCCGCTCGACCGCATTCGCGAAGCCCTCTTCCTCGTTGCTCGGTGTAACCCGCCTCGCCGCGCGCTGGACCTCGTGACTGGCGTTGCCCATCGCGATGGACAGTCCCGAGTGGGCGAACATCAGTACGTCGTTGGGCATGTCGCCGATCGTGGCGATCTGTTCGGGGGAAATCCGGAGCTTGGCGGACCAGTACTTGACGACACCCCCCTTGTTGGCCTGCGGATGGGTCACATCGAGGTAGTAGGGCTGCGAGCGCGCGGCCGAGACATGCTCGCCGAACTGCGCGCGAGCTGCGACCGCGGCCGCCTCGACGACCTGGTGGTCATCGCTGACCCCGACGACCTTGGCGGTGCCCTGCTCGAGCCCGTCGAAGCCGGGAACGAGCATGGGCGCGAACTGCACCGTCCAGCTCTCGCGATCCACGTGCGGCCCCTTCATGTCGCGGACGTACCAGTCGCCACCCCGGTAGATCCAGACGCTGAGGCCGAACGACTCCATCAGCGCGACGACCGGTGCCACCGCCTCCTCGGGAATGACCTGCTGCTCGACAACGGTCATATCCGGGTTGACGATGAGACCGCCGTTGAAGGCGGCGAGTTCATTGGCCAGCACCAAGGGCTCGATGATCATGGACATGCCGTGGGGTGGTCCCCCGCTGGTCACCGCGAAGAGGACGCCGGCGTCGTAGAGCTTGTGGACCGCACAGACGGCGCGGTCGGTGAGGACCTTGTCGCTCGTGACCAGAGTGCCGTCGACGTCGGCAAGAAGCAGGCGAATCGGGCAGGCCGGCATCACGCCTCCGTAAGCTCCGGTCGCGGCCGGTCCGGGTGGGGAGAGGCAGCGGCTCATGGATGCGGGGGACCTGTGGGAGGGGTTCCCGGTCGGCTTGGTTTCCGAACAGAGAGAGACCAATGCCCTTGAGGGCGCGCAATTTTTGGCTTTACCCCTTGGGCTTCGATATAACCCTGTCAGAGCGAAGTGGTGAATATAAGGGATATGTGCGAGTGTTAAGGACTATATGGCGAAGCTCTTTCGGGACCTGACGTCCAAAATTCACACAACACATTTTGGGCCGGCCCCTGAGGGGAGCGGGCAGTGGCGCAGGCAAGTCAGGACAAGACGGCCCACGTACTGGGGGTCGACATCGGCGGGACCGGTATCAAGGGAGCGCCGGTCGACCTCGAGCTCGGCAGCCTCATCGGTGAGCGGGTCCGGATCCCGACCCCGCAGCCGGCGACCCCGGGGGCAGTCGCGGACGTGGTCGTGCAGCTGCTCTCCCAGATCGGCGTCCCAGGACCGGTCGGGCTGACGCTCCCGGCAGTCATCCGGAGCGGCAAAGTCCAGACGACGGCCAATATCGACCCGGCCTGGATGGAGACGGACGCGGCCCAGCTCTTCGCACGAGCGACCGGCCGCGACGTGAAGGTGGTGAACGACGCCGACGCGGCCGGGATCGCCGAGATGCGCTTCGGCGCCGGCAAGGGACGCAAGGGCGTCGTCGTGATGGTGACGCTCGGCACCGGTATCGGCAGCGCCGTCTTCTCCGACGGGTACCTGGTGCCCAACAGCGAGCTGGGGCACCTGCCGCTGCACCACGAGGATGCCGAGGACTGGGCTGCGGAGTCGGTGCGCGAGCACGACGACCTGTCCTGGAAGAAATGGGCGCACCGTCTGGAGACGTATCTCGACCTCGTCCAGCGGCTGCTGTGGCCCGACCTGATTGTCATCGGCGGCGGCGTCAGCAAGAAGGCCGACAAGTTCCTGCCGTACATCGAGCTCAGGACCGAGATCGTGCCGGCGCAGCTGTTGAACGATGCGGGCATTGTCGGCGCGGCGCTCTTCGCCCCGGCCGGGAAAGCTCAACGCTAGTCTGCCGCGCTCGATATGAGCGCAGGGGCAGCACCTTCAGGGAGGCTCGCCTTGAGCAGCAACGACCTGGAAACACTTTCCGTCAACACGATCCGCACTCTGTGCATGGACGCCATCCAGGCGGCCGACTCCGGCCATCCGGGGACACCGATGGGAATCGCCCCGGTCGCGTACACGCTCTGGCAACGCTTCCTGCGCTTCGACCCGGCCGACCCGATCTGGCCCAACCGCGACCGCTTCGTGCTGTCGGAAGGACACGCCTCCGCGTTGCTCTGGTCGCTGCTCCACCTCACCGGCGTGCAGGCTGTCGACCCCGACTACGAAGTCCTCGGCCGGCACGCCGTGACCCTCGACGACCTCAGGACGTTCCGCCAGCTCGGCTCGCGCTGCCCCGGGCACCCGGAGTACCGGTGGACCAGCGGCGTGGAGACCACTACCGGCCCGCTCGGCCAGGGCGTTGCGACCTCGGTCGGGATGGCGATCGCCGGGCAGTGGCTCGCCGCCCGGTACAACCGCGACGACTTCACCGCCTTCGACTTCGACGTGTACGCGATGGCCGGCGACGGCTGCATGATGGAGGGGGTCTCCTCGGAGGCTGCCTCGGTCGCGGCCCACCAGCGGCTGTCGAACCTCTGCTGGATCTACGACTCCAACCGGGTGACGATCGAGGGCCACACCGACATCACGTTCACCGAGGATGTGGCGGCCCGGTTCATCGGCTATGGCTGGAACGTCACCACCGTGGCCGACGCCAACGACCTCGACGCCGTGGCCCGCGCGCTGCACACCTTCAAGTCCGAGAGTGAGCGCCCCACGCTCATCGTGGTGCACAGCCACATCGGTTACGGGTCACCGGTCGAGGACACCCCCAAGGCGCACGGCGCGCCGTTCGGCGTGGAGGGCGTCAAGTCGACCAAGCGATTCCTCGGGATGCCGGAAGACAAGGACTTCTTCGTTCCCGACGGCGTCTACGAGCACTTCGCCGCAGGCGTCGGCGCGCGCGGTCGCGAAGCCCGGACGAGCTGGGAGGCTCGATTCGAGGTCTACCGAACCACCCATCCCGACCTCGCCGACGAGCTGGAGCGCATGCAGCGGCGTGACCTGCCGGAGGGCTGGGAGTCGGCGCTGCCGACCTTCCCGGCCGACCCCAAGGGCATCGCCGGCCGTGACTCCAGCGGCCGGGTGCTCAACGCGCTTGCCCAAGCCGTGCCGTGGATGCTTGGCGGGTCGGCGGACCTCTCACCGTCGACCAAGACCAACCTCACGTTCTCCGGCGCCGGCGACTTCCAGGCCGATGACCGCTCGGGGCGCAACCTCCACTTCGGGATCCGCGAGCACGCCGCCACCGCGATCACGAACGGGATGGCGCTGACCAAGCTGCGCTCGTACTGGTCGGGGTTCCTGATCTTCTCGGACTACGCACGCGGCGCGATCCGGCTTTCAGCGCTGATGGAGATCCCGGTCGTGCACATCTTCACCCACGATTCGATCGGGGTCGGCGAGGACGGTCCCACCCATCAGCCGGTCGAGCAGCTCGCGTCGCTGCGCGCGATGCCGGGACTGCTGGTGTTCCGCCCGGCCGACGCGAACGAGGTCGTCGAGACCTGGCGGGTCGTCGCCCCGCTCAGGCACGAGCCGGCGGTGCTGGTCCTTTCCCGTCAGGCACTGCCGACCCTCGACCGCTCCGAGATGGGGGCCGCATCCGGGGTGGCCAGGGGAGCCTATGTCCTGGTCGACGCGGCGGACGGCAAGCCCGACGTCGTCCTGCTCGCCACCGGGTCGGAGGTACAACTCGCGCTCGCGGCCCGTGACGAACTCGCCGCCGAGGGCCTCGCGGCTCGCGTGGTCAGCATGCCTTGCTGGGAATTGTTCGACCGCCAGCCCAAGGAATACCGCGACTCGGTCATCCCGCCCGGGGTCAGGGCCCGGGTCGCCATCGAGCAGGCGGCGACCCTCGGCTGGGACCGTTACGTCGGCGACGGCGGCGCGGTCGTCGGCATGCACACGTTCGGGGCATCGGCTCCGCTCAAGATGCTGCTGACCAAATTCGGCTTCACTCCTGAGAAGGTCACCCAGGTTGCCCGCGAGTGCGTGGCCGCCGGTAGGGAGGAGGCGTGAACGTAACCCAGGCGCTTCATGAGCAGGGCCAGAGCATCTGGCTGGACAACATCACCCGTTCGATGCTCGATGCGGGCCAGATCCAGCAGTACATCGACCAGTACTCGGTGACAGGGCTCACCTCCAACCCCTCGATCTTCGACAAGGCGATCGGCTCCGGTGACTACGACGACGCGATCCGCGCGAAGGCGGCGGGCGGGCGCACGGGCGAGGAGCTGTTCTTCGAGCTGGCCATCGAGGACCTGCAGCGGGCCGCCGACCTGTTCCTGCCCATCCACGAACGCACCGACGGCGTCGACGGCTGGGTCTCGCTGGAGGTCTCGCCGCTGCTCGCCTACGACACGCAGCGAACGGTGGCGGCCGCCAAGGCGCTGCACGCCAGGGCCGACCGGCGCAACCTCTTCATCAAGATCCCCGGCACGCCCGAGGGGCTGCCGGCGATCGAGGAGGCCATCGCCTCGGGCGTTCCGGTGAACGTGACGCTGCTGTTCTCGGCAGACCACTACCGGGCCGCGGCCGACGCCTACCTGCGTGGCGTCGAGCGCCGGGTGCAGGCCGGCCACCACCCCGCTGTCGGCTCGGTCGCGTCGGTGTTCATGTCACGCTGGGACGTGGCGGTCAAGGACACCGCACCGGCCGGCCTCACCGACACCCTCGCGCTCGCCGTCGGCCTCGACGTGTACCGGGCGTACCGCGAAGTGATGGGCTCGCAGCGCTTCCAGCGGCTGGAGAACGCCGGCGCGCGAATGCAGCGGCTGCTCTGGGCCAGCACCAGGACGAAGGACCCGGCCGCCTCCGACACGCTCTACGTCCACGGTCTGGCCGCGCCGTTCACGGTCAACACGATGCCCGACGACACCCTGAAAGCCTTCTTCGACCATGGCGAGATCGGAGAGACGCTGCCGTCGGACGGGGGCGAATCCGCGGCGATGCTGGCCCGCTTCGCGAGCGCGGGCGTCGACATCAAGGCGCTTGCCGCCACGTTGCAGAGCGAAGGCGCCAAGTCCTTTGTCGCGGCCTAGAACGACCTCATGGAGCGAATCGACGTGCAGAGCAAGGCCGTGGCCTGACCCCGGCGCCGAGCGGCAGGACTGAACCCATCGGAGGAGCAAGCCATGCCACCGACCACGCTGCGCGAGCGTCCTGCGTGGAAGGCGCTCGCGGGCCATCACTCCGAGATCGCCGGACGCCACCTGCGCGAGCTGTTCGCCGCCGATCCGGGACGCGGCGAGCGGATGGCGGCCGAGGCCACCGGCCTGTACCTGGACTACTCGAAGAACCGGATCACCGACGAGACCGTGCGGCTGCTGCTCCGGCTCGCCGAGGAATCGGGACTGCGCGAGCACATCGACCAGATGTTCGCCGGCGATCGGATCAACGTCTCGGAGCACCGGCCGGTGCTGCACGTGGCGTTGCGGATGCCGAAGGAGTCCTCGCTCGTCGTCGGCGGAGTGGACGTCGTCGCGCAGGTGCACGAAGTGCTCGACCGGATGGAGGCGTTCGCGGACCAGGTCCGCTCGGGCGCCTGGAGAGGCGCCACCGGCAAGCCGATCCGCAACATCGTCAACGTCGGCATCGGCGGCTCCGACCTGGGGCCGGTCATGGCCTACGAGGCGCTGCGCCGTTACAGCAGGCGCGATCTCACGTTCAGGTTCGTGTCCAACGTCGACTCGACGGATCTCGTCGAGGCGACCCGTGATCTGGCCGCCGAAGAGACGCTGTTCATCATCGCCTCGAAGACGTTCGGGACGCTGGAGACGATGACCAATGCCCGCTCTGCGCGTGACTGGGTCCTGGCGCAGCTCGGTGACGAGGCGGCGGTCGCCCGGCATTTCGTGGCGGTGTCCACGAACGCGCAACGGGTCACCGAGTTCGGCATCGACACCGCGAACATGTTCGGCTTCTGGGACTGGGTCGGCGGGCGCTACTCGATGGACTCCGCGATCGGTCTCTCGACGATGCTCGCTGTCGGCCCCGACAAGTACCGCGATCTCCTCGCCGGATTCCACGCGATGGACACGCACTTCCGCACTGCACCGTTCGAACAGAACCTGCCGGTCCTGATGGGACTGCTCGCCGTCTGGTACGGCGACTTCTTCGGCGCCCAGACCGTCGGCGTGATGCCCTACGACCAGTACCTGAAGCGCTTCCCGGCCTACCTGCAGCAGCTCACCATGGAGTCCAACGGCAAGCACGTGACGCTTGAGGGCGTGCCGGTGGACTACCAGACCGGCGCGGTGTACTGGGGGGAGCCGGGGACCAATGGGCAGCACAGCTTCTACCAGCTGATCCACCAGGGCACCAAGCTGATCCCGGTGGACCTGATCGGCTTCGGCAAGTCGCTCAACCCGCTCGGCAGGCACCACGACATCCTCTCGTCGAACGTCTTCGCCCAGGCCCAGGCGCTCGGCTTCGGCAGGACCGAGGACGAGGTGCGCGCCGAGGGGACGGCTCAGGACGTGGCACCGCACCGGGTGATGGAGGGCAACCGTCCGACGAACGTGCTGCTGGCCGAGGTGCTCACCCCGTACCGGCTCGGCACGCTGGTCGCGCTCTACGAGCACAGCGTGTTCACCCAGGGGACGATCTGGGGGATCGACTCCTTCGACCAGTGGGGCGTAGAGCTAGGCAAGGTGCTTGCTGTCGCGATCATCCCGGAGCTCGAGAGCGCGACCGACCCTGAACTCGGCCACGACTCGTCCACGAACGCGCTGATCCGGCACTACCGCACGCTCAAGGACTAGGAGGCGCCGCATGTCGACAGACAAGCCCATGCAGCTCGGGATGATCGGGCTCGGCCGGATGGGGGCGAACCTGGTGCGTCGGCTGATGCGAGACGGCCACCGTTGCGTCGTGTCCGACGTCAACGCGGCCGCCGTCGCCGAACTGGCCGGCGAAGGCGCGACGGGCGCGGACTCACTCCGGGACTTCGTCGCGAAACTGGACAAGCCACGGGCCCTATGGCTCATGCTTCCGGCTGCGATCGTCGACTCCATCCTCGACCAGCTCGAGCCGTTGCTGGAGCCCGGCGACATCCTCATCGACGGCGGCAATTCCTACTACCGCGACGACATCTCACGCGCCAAGCGTCTTGCCGGCAAGTCGCTGCACTATGTCGACTGCGGGACCAGCGGTGGGGTCTGGGGCCTGGAGCGCGGCTACTGCCTGATGATCGGCGGCGAGGACGAGGTCGTGACCCATCTGGACCCGATCTTCAAGACGATCGCTCCCGGTGAGGGCTGCGCCGAGCCGACGCCGAGCCGGACCCGGACCGACGGCACCGCCCCGCTCGGGTACCTGCACTGCGGGCCGAACGGCGCCGGGCACTTCGTGAAGATGGTCCACAACGGGGTCGAGTACGGGATGATGGCCGCGATCGCCGAGGGCCTCAGCATCATCAAGAGCGCGGACGTCGGCAAAAGCCGGCAAGAGGTCGACGCGGAGACGACGCCCCTGCGCGACGCATGGGCCTACCAGTACGACATCGACGTCGGCGAGGTGGCCGAGGTCTGGCGGCGCGGCTCGGTCGTCGGCTCGTGGCTGGTCGACCTGATCGCCGACGCCTTCGCCGGCTCGCCCTCCCTCGACGGCTTCGCCGGGCGGGTCTCCGACTCCGGGGAAGGCCGCTGGACCGTCCTGGCCGCAGTGGACGAAGGCGTCCCGGCACCGGTCATCACCACCTCGCTCTACGAGCGCTTCGAGTCCAGGGAGTCCGGCGAGTTCACCGACAAGATCCTCTCGGCGATGCGCTCGGAGTTCGGCGGGCACGCCGAAAAGAAGGGCTGAGGGCTGTGCATCACGAACTCCAAGTCGCCGCCGCCTACGGGCGGTCGCTGCCCGGGCGTTTCGACCTCGTTCACCTGGGCCTCGGCCCGGACGGGCGCACCGCCTCGCTGGTGCCACGGGACCCGGTGCTCGAAGTCTCGGACCGGCTGGTGGCCCTGACGGCGCCCTGCATGGGCCATCAGCGCATGACACTCACCTGTCCTGCGCTCCCCCGCGCCCGGCAAGTGCTCTGGCTCATCACCGGGGCGGACAAGCGCGAACCGCTCTCCACGCTCGTTGCGGGAGACCGGTCGATTCCCGCCGGCCGGGTCGAGGCGGCGACGTCGCTCGTCCTCGCGGATGCGGCGGCCGGCCAGGGCCCGGCTCGCGCCGGCCCCCAGTCGCCAGCATGACCATGACGCCCGACCCTGTTGCCGTACCGGCCCCGTGAGGGGGATCAGATGGCTTTGAACTCGTCGAACGTTCCCGCAGACGTGCTGGTCATTTTCGGGATCACTGGCGACCTGGCGCGAAAGATGACGTTCCGCTCGCTCTATCGGCTTGAGCGACGCAAGCTGCTGACCTGCCCGATCGTCGGAGTGGCGCGCGACGGCTGGTCCGACGACGCGCTGCGTGACCACGCCCGCGCGGCGATCAAGGCAACGGGCGAGCCGCTCGACGACAGCGTCTTTGCCCGGTTCGCCGCCCGACTCAGCTATGTGCAGGGCGATTACACCGACGAGGAGACGTTCCATCGCCTCGCCCGGGCGGTCGACGGCAGGCGGCGCCCCGTCTTCTACCTGGAGATCCCGCCGTCACTGTTCGCCCGGGTGGTCGGGGGCCTGGCGGGCGCCGGGCTGACCAAGGGCGCCCGGGTAGTCGTGGAGAAACCATTCGGGCATGACCTCGCGTCGGCGCGCGCCCTCAACGCCGAGTTGCGTCAGCTCCTCGACGAGGATCAGCTGCTGAGGATCGACCACTTCCTCGGCAAAGAGCCGGCGATGGACATCCTGTTCCTGCGGTTCGCCAACTCCGTGTTCGAGCCGGTATGGAACCGCGACCACGTCTCCTGCGTGCAGATCACCATGGCCGAGGACTTCGGGGTCGAGGACCGTGGCCACTTCTACGACCCGGTCGGCGCGCTCCGCGACGTCGTGCAGAACCATCTGCTGCAGCTGCTCGCCCTGGTGGCGTCCGAGCCGCCATCAGCCGCCGATGCGGACGCCTTCCGAGACCGCCGGGTTGATGTGTTCCGGGCGATCCCCGACGCCGACCCGGCCCACTACGTCCGCGGGCAGTACGAGGGGTACCTGCGTGTCCCCGGCGTACGGCCGCGCTCGCATACCGAGACCTTCGTCGGGTTGCGGCTGGAGGTCGAGAACTGGCGCTGGTCCGGGGTGCCGTTCTTCATCCGCGCCGGCAAGTCGCTCCCCGAGCGAGTGACCGAGATCCGGATCGTGTTCAAGCGCCCGCCGCGGCTTGCGTTCGCGGAGCAGTTCGCGCCCGAGCCCGACCAGTGGATCCTGCGGATCGATCCGAGCCCTGGCATGAACTTCCGCATCCAGGCCAAGCAGCCGGGCAAGCAGGACACGCAGCTGGTGGACCTTGACCTCCTCTTCGCGGCCGAGCTGGGTGAGGCACCCGAACCGTACGAGCGCCTGCTCAGTGATGCGATGCAAGGCAACGCGAGCCTGTTCACCCGGGAGGACTCGGTGGAGGAGACGTGGCGAATCGTCCAGCCACTGCTGGAGGCGCCCGGCGACCCCGAGCGCTACCGGCAGGGGACCTGGGGACCGGCGGGCGCGAGCAAGCTCGTCGCCGGATATTCGCGATGGCACGAACCATGGCTGCCGGCGAGATCTCCCGACTGACACAGCCGTACCCCGGACCCGGTGAACCGCCGGTTGCGCCCCTGGAGATGGTGGGTCAACCACCGCAACGGATATCGCCCGCACAAGGTGGGACCCCGGGCGGGCAACAGGGGCGGGGGAACTCCAGGAGAGTCACCAGGTCAAGAGGGTTGTCCACCAGGAGCATTGCGTAGTCGAGATTGATCCGGTTCGCCTGGTTCGTGATTGACGTGGCGTCATATTTGCTGCACAGCAAGGGGATCCGGACAGCTGCGCAGGCACGGCTCTTGGTGATCACGTGGTTGTCGAGACCTCTGAGAACCGAGCGAGACCGTGCCTGCCCGAACATCATCGCCGATCCTCGCCGCGCTGGAGCAACTGGGCTCCCAAGCTGGCCGTTGCAGCGGTTCTGACCGGCGTCCGCTCACTTGTCGCGATCAGCGAATGGATCACGGATGCCCCACAACAGGTACTGGATGTCCTCCGCTTCAGCCTCGACCCGTTCACGGGACTGCGGCCGGTGCCGCACGCTGCCAGGGTGCGGCGGCTGTTGCAACGAGTCGACGGTGACGCGCTGGACGCGGCGATCAGCGCATATCTGCAGGCCAGAGCAGCACCCCCGTCCTTGTCGGAGGGGAAGCGGCCGGTGCGACGAGTCATCGCGGTCGACGGCAAGGTGGTGCGCGGGTCGCGGACCAAGACTGTCACGGTGATCCAACTGCTGGCGGCGTTGGATCACCAGGGCGTGGTCCTGGCCCAGCGGCAGGTCGCCTCCAGAAGCAACGAGATCCCCTCCTTCGTACCTCTGCTGGACGGCCTGGATCTGCAGAACACGGTGGTGACCTCCGATGCCCTGCACACCCAGCACGATCACGGCGCCTATCCGTTCGGCCGCGGCGCTCACTACGTAGCCGTCGTGAAGAAGAACCATCCGGGCCTGTACGCCCAGGTCAGGAAGCTTCCCTGGCGGGACGTCCCGCCAGGGCACCGTACCCGCGACCACGCCCACCACCGCGATGAGATCCGCCGGCTCAAAGTTGCCGCGTTCAGTCACCTGGACTACCCCGGCGCCCGGCAGGCGATCCAAGTCGTGTGGTGGCGGCGCGACTTGAGCACCAGGAAGCTGACCATCGAGCGTATCCACCTGATCACCAGCCTGAGCGTCTTCGATGCTACCTGCACCGAACTCGCCACCTGGATCAGAGGCCACTGGGGCATCGAGAACCTCCCGCACCACGTGCGGGACCGCACATTCCGTGAGGATGACTCCAAGGTCCGCACCGGCACCCCGCCCCGCGCCATGGCTTCCTTGCGCAACCTCGCCATCAGCGCCTTCCGCCAGGACGGCCAGACCAAACGTCGCCTCCGCCCTCCGCCGTACCGGCCGCGACTAACTCCGGCCCCTACGGGCCCTCGGCCTCACGTGACGAACCCGGACAGATCCCGATCAGCAATGACCCTGCCCGCCGCAGCAAGCCGGCGGGGCGTCGTCGTATCAGGTCCCCCATCTACGCAGGACCCCCGCCGGAGCAAGCCGACGGGGTCCTCACGTGTCACACGTGCCACCAACGCCGCAGACGCCCTCACGTCACAAGGCCCTGACCTGCGATTACGCTCTCTCCCCCGGACCAACTGGACGCCCCTGGACGGTTTCTACGACATGTGCCAAGTGGGACCGTCCGGTCAGAGCGCTTGGCCACCGCCTGCGGCCACCGGACATCGCCCTGCGGTAGCAGCGTGCAGGGCAGTGTTGGGTACCGGTGCCACTGCCTGGACGGAAGTACAAGCAGTTGCCGCAGAGCCCGACCGTTGCCTACCGCCAGGTGGCCGCCCCGGGCAAACCAAGATCCGGACCATTCCCGGGCCAACGACGCCGACGAGCTGCCCATAGCCGCTATGTGCGCAGGTCAGCGATACGTTGCCGCTGTACCACCAACAGACGAAGAATCTTCTTATTTCATACAGTCCACAGAAGCTCGGGTTCTTCTAGGACTCAAATCGGTTGACCCTCCAGGCAACCCGCACGCACGACAGATACCTTGCATCGCAATGTCGGCACTCTAAGCGACTACGCAACCTTCAAATGAGTCCCTCCCGGACCATATGCGGGCCAACCCATACCGTCACGGAGCCTCGGTCCGTCCCATCTCGCCGTAGGCACGACGGCGCTTGACACCAGGCCTGGAGGGCTCGCGAGAAGAGCAGGCGCGGAGCGGGCGGTGCAGAACTTCAGCCGTCGGCTCTCACTGCGAATGTCCGAAACGGCTGCCCCTGCCGAAGTATCCCGCCCTTCGGCCTGCCTCCAAGAGATATGCCGTGCACCATTCAGAATAAGGCACCGCGCGATTTGGCCGAGAAATTCCGTCTAAGGGCTGGAGACAAGTGTGCGTTTCTGACTGAAGACACGATCAGTCAGCGTGGGCGCAGCTCGACAACGTGCACCTACGGGGATGGTTCCGATCCCCTCGGCAGCAGTTCGAATCGCAGCCGGCGAGACCGGTGGCGCTGTCGCCTGTGCCGTCGGCGAAAACGCGTGGTGTAGCCCGGACTTCCAGGATTCCTCGCAGGGGGTGCCGTACTGCCGCTCCAATCAGGCGGCCACTGCCACCTCTCCGACAAGCCCGACGGCCCCGTGCTTTCTGGGTGTCCCGGGAGACGGCCCGGTATCCCGCGCCGCGAGCAGCGGCCGCGGAGGTGGTTCATTGTCTCGGGAGTGCGGGTGTCGAAGGTGTGCCGGGCTGCGGGGAGGCGGCAAGTTGGTCGAGGCCGAGGTCGACGGACTTCAGCCAGCCGTGGCACCGTGCGCCCTCACCTCGCCGCCGACTCCACACCACCGGTGCGAGCCGAACTCGCCAGCTTCTCGGCAGCCGCTTGGGCGGTGATGCCCTGGATCTCCTCCCCGGCCTCGATGACTGCACGCTTGACTTCAAGGGCCAGGCCGACCGACGTCTTGATGACGCCTCGCACCAGCGGTTTCGCCACTCTTTTGGCCAGAGGGGCCGTAATCACGCCGACGGCGAAGGGAGCAACTGCAGGGAGCATGTGTGAACCCTCTTCTTGTGTACACAGCACGACTGCCGACGCCGCACGAGCCGATACCGTCTGGCCGACAAAGCCGGGCAGGAATTTCGCCCCCACCAAAAAACACGATAGTCGGACCTCGGCCGATGCGCCCGTAGACGCCGACGCTGTTCATTCGGTCGGGCGGAAGCTCGCCGGAGCGGACCGTGCCTGCGCAACGGGATCAGAGCGGCTTCGGCGGCCCCGGCCCGCACTGGTCCAGCAGCGAGCCCACCACCTGCACAACGAAGTCGGGTACGCGATCCGGGAAATCGTGGCCGGTGCCCTCTGGGGTGTAAACCCTCCGCCCCCTGCTGGAGGCCGCAAGGAACCGTTCTCTCACGGTGAGGAAGAAGTGCCGTACCCGGGCGCTCTCCTCCGGATCGTCGACCGCGTCGAAGATCTCGCCACCGCCCGTCAGATCGCGTGGCGCCACGAGGAGGAGGGGCAGTGAGCCGAGCTCGCCGTCGTGTACGGCCGTCTGCCAGCCGTCTCTGGTGATGCCGTCCGGCGACAGCTCTCGCAGGATCGATGCCGCGGCGCAGTTCGCCTTGGTCCTGAGCTCGATCATGGTGAGAACCTGCGTCGGGTCATCGGAGGTGTGTGTCTCCTTCTTGCCCGCGAGAGGGTGGAGGCCGAAGAGGTGACGCAGCGCGAGGGCGGTCTGGTCCCTCGGGGCACGTCGCAGGGCCGGAAGCGCCGGGCCGAAGGCGACGGCATCGGGCGGGGTGGGATCGAGCAGCACAAGACCGGCCACCAGGTCAGGGCGGCGCCTGGCGGCGTTGGCCATGAGCAGCCCCCCGAACGAATGCCCCACGAAGACGTAGGGCCCCTTTTCACCGGCCCGCTCCAGCGCCGTGAGCAGTTCGACGGCTTCTACCGCCGTCGTGCGCGGGAACGGGCCCGGGTCGCTCCAGCCGGACCCCGGACGGTCCACCAGGACCGAACGCATCTGTTCCCGCGCCAGCGCGTGCAACCGGTACATGGCGTACCCTCCGGCATGGCCACCCGGCATCCAGACCACAGTGGGCCTCGGTCCGGCGTCTCCCTCGGCCAGGACATGCATGCGGTAGCTGCCCACGTCGACCATTCGTCCGGGCGGCGGATACCTCACCCGTATCCGGCCCACATGCACCAGATGGCGGAACGACCCGAGACCGAGTGCGAGGGCCACGGCCCACAGCACACCGCCGAGAATCCGCCGGCCGGTCCCCCTGGACACACACCGCGCACCCGCGGCCGCCGGCAGCAGAGCGATGCCCAGCCCGGCCCAGTCCCGGCTGAGCAGCCGGAGTATCGCGTCGGCGGCACGTGTTCCCGGTCGCATGGTCCCTTCTCCGTCCCTGCCTTCGCGGCCGCTGCCGGGGACACCGCACGTCTCAGCGACCGGTAGGACCATCGTCCCCTGGGAACCCCGCGGGCGCCATGCGCGGTGCCGGGCCCCGCCTGTCACGGCCTGGCGGGCGGCCGTCGATGCCGCTCGGCCCCTGCCTGCCAGGAACCGACGACGCACAGTCCGGGACCTGTGGGTGTGCGCAGCGGACCTCCAGGTTCTCGATACGGGCACCAGCCGTCAGGCCTGACCGGCGCCTCACGCGCGCGCAAGGCGTGCTGCCACGTCCGCGACCACTTCGGCCTCCCGGGCTGCGAGGTAGAAGTGATCCCCGGGGAACGGGCACAGCTCGAAGGAGCCCGGGGCGACGAGGCCGGACCAGGCGAGGACCCCGTCGAGCACGCAACTCGGATCGTCCTGGCCGACGTACGCGGTGATCGGCGCCTTGACCGGAGCCGGATTCGGCGGGTGGTAGCCCTCGATCAGCCGGTAGTCCGAACGGAGGGCGGGCAGCAGCAGGTCACGCAGCTCCGGGATGTCGTAGGCCTCCGAGTGCAGGTCTCCGAGGTGCCGGACGTGGGTGATCAGGGTTTCGTCGTCGGCGTCGTGCAGCGCAACGTGTGCGGCCCACTGGGGGGCTTCGTGTGCGGAGACCAGCAAGTGCTCGGGGACGATGCCGCGGGCCTCCAGGCGCAGGGCCACCTCGTAGGCGACGCAGGCTCCCATGCTGTGCCCGAAGAGTGCCAGCGGCCGGTCGAGCCAGGGCCGCAGTGCGTCCTCGATCGTGTCGGCCAGGGTGGCCATGTCCTCGATGCAGGCTTCCGCGAGCCGGTCCTGGCGGCCGGGGTACCGCACGGCGAGCACCTCGACGTCCGCCGGCAGCAGCGCGGGCCAGCCGTGGAACAACTGTGCCGTGCCGCCGGCGTGCGGGAAACACACCAGTCGGAGCCTGGGGTCCGCCGTACGCCGGTGAACACGGAACCACTTCTTCGCGTCGGTCGCCGTCATCGCCGACGGATCCCGCGCAGGTGCAGGGAGTCGAGCTTGGCGAGAAAAGCCGGAAGCTGCTCGGCCGCCCTCGTGGACACGTATGCGGGCTGCACGGTGTGGCGGTGACGATCGGTCACGACGATTTTGCAGGCGCCGCCTTCCTGGATGAATTCCGCGGAGTACAAGGGGGTTCCGGTCGCAGACATCCGACCTGCCTCCATCAGGGTGTCGTGATGGCCGATACGGCGCAGGCCACCATGTCGCCGGTGGCGCGGCGGTCGCATGCGAGAAGCCGGGCTGACGAACAGCCGCCGTGGCCGGGACTTGGCAGTCTCGACCGTTTACGCCGACGAAAACATGGCCGTGACATTGGGACGAGCCAGAATCACACAGAAAGTCGGCGGGCAGACTCAGCGCGCCTTGGCAGCGGCCGAACCGGCGCTACGGGCCTTGCCGACGGGCTTGTCCTGACCGCCGGTCCGTCCCTCGGGGGCCTCCACCGCTGCGGGCGCCGGCTTGGCGGCGTCAGCGGCCCGGCCCGCGGTGCCGTCCTCTGGGGCGCCGACGCTGTGTCGCGCTCCTGGTGTCGTCTGGGCTGCGAGCGCCCCAGCAGTCGCCTCGGCGGCGAGATCATGGATTCCCTCGCCGGCTTCATGGACGGCCCGCTTGACCTCGAGTCCCAGGCCCACCGACGCTTTGACGACCCCTCGCACCAAGGGCTTGCCCAGCCTCTTCACCAGGGATGCGGCGATCAGACCGATCAGGAAAGGAGGTACTACAGGCGGCATGGCACAACATCCTTCTCTTCTGTCGAGGAGATGATGATTAGACGGACGCACTCCGCTTCAGCGGACCCGCACCCTCCATCACAGAGAGTATCCGAGGCCGGGCAAACGGCTACGAATTCCCCGTGGCCTTCACTCATTCGAGTAGAGCGGCCTTCCCTGGAAGCCTGGTCGGCCGTCTGCCCCGTGCAGTTCTCTCTCCACCCGTCGGCGCAGGGCGGGAAACGGCAGTGTGCCGCCGGCCAGCACGGTCTCGTGAAAGGCGCGCACGTCGAACGCGGCACCGGCGCCGCGTTCGCACGCTGCCCGCAATGCCGTGAACTCCGCATGACCCGCCCGGTACGTCAGCGCCTGCCCCGGCAGATCGGTCGCGTAGCGCAACAACTCGGTCGTGATCTGTCCTTCGGACTCGGCTGCCGCGTGGGCGCGCATGAAGGTGCGCGCCTCCTCCAGCGTCATCGTCCCGAGGTTGAGGCCGGTGTCGACGACGAGGCGCTGCGCGGTGAACCGTTCATGGGCCAGTCGTCCGTACGCGTCCCACGGGTCGTCGTACAGCCCCATCTCCCAGGCGAGCCCTGCCGCGTACTCCGCCCAGCCCTCCTCGAACCCGCTGAAGGCCGCCAGTTCGCGTCGCAGGTCGGGCAGCGCGGTGTTCTCGGCCTGGCGGGCGAGGTGGAAGTGATGTCCGGGCGACAGCTCGTGGTAGATGAGCGCGGCTGCGCCGAGCAGTGACCGGTGTGCCAGGTCCGAGGCGTTGTAGCGGTAGCGTCCCACCGGTTGCGTGGCGGTCGGCGGTTCGTAGTAGCCGAACGTCATCGACCCCTCCAGCGCCGGGTCGAGGCGGGCCACACCGTAGGCGGCGCGGGGCAGGACCGCGAACCAGCGCGGCAACAGCGGCGTGAGGCGGTCGAGGTGTCCGCGGTAGCGGGCTTCGACCTCCTCCGGGGTGGCGGCGTACAGGCGGGGCTCGGTCGCGAGCCGTTCGTGGAACTCCGCCTCCGTCCCCGCGAAGCCGAGCGTGTCGCGCATCTCCCGCATCCGTTCACTGAGTTCGCGGCAGTGCTCACGGCCGAGTTCGTGGAGGTGTTCGGGCGGTGTGTCACCGGATGTGTACGTCCTGACGAAGGCCCGGTATGCCGCCTCGCCTTCCGGGTAGCGGGCCCAGCCGACGGCCTGCGGCGCCCGCCGGAGGTAGTCCGGGTCGCCCACGAGGGCGACGAGGCGGTCGAACGCCGGCTCCAGTTCGGTGGCCACGAGCCGCTCCACCGTGTCGCGCAGGTGACCCCGGCCGGCCGCACTGAGCCGGGTGAGCCGCTCGGCGTCCGCCCGGACGTACCGTGCCGCCGACTCCCTCAGACGGGTGAGTGTGGTGTGGACGCCGGTCATGGCCGGAGCGGGGATGTGAAAGCCCCGCTCCGCCTGCCCGGCGACCTTGTCACCGATCGTCGCGACACAGCGGGCCAAGTCCCGCACAAGGGTCACGTATCGGTCCGCGTCGGCTCGGTGCTCGAAGCAAAACGGACGGAAGACGGTGTCACCGTACTGCTGGAGGCGGAAGAGCTGGTACGGCGTGGCGGTGGGGGTGAGCCAGTGGAAACGTCCCGCCTCCGTTTCCTGTTCGGCCAGTGCCCGGAGGAAGCCCGCCGTGTCGGCGGCGGGACCGGACAGTTCCGCCGGTCGCAGCGCACCCAGCCGGTTCAGCACCCCTGCCGCGAACCCGGCGCGCTCGTCGGCCTCCCCCGCGGACACCCCCGGCAGCGACTCGACCGGCAGCCCGCGGCGCGTGCGCAGCGACGGCTCGCGTGCGAGCAGGAAGTCCCAGTACGAGGTCGCGAGTCGGTCGATCTCGCGCGCCGTCGAGTCGTCCGGGGAGCCCCCTGGATTGATGACCATGTCGCCAGTGTGCGCCTTTAGGTGACGCAGCGTCAGCAATTAGGACCATGGACCGCGCGTCGGGCGGGCCTCACTCGGACGGGGGAAATAGTCCCGCATGTTCCCGTCCGTCCCGGGAAGGCCCGGCCGGCGCCGTCGATCGCGATGGCACGATGAGCGTCATGCACCGCCGAACCGTGTCGTCTCCCAGGGCTCGGCCGGTCGTGGCGGCGGCCGCCGCCGTCGTGTCAGCCGTGCTGGCCGGTTGCGGCGGCGACGTGTCGTCGACGCGCACTCCTGTGGTCGTGGGCGGCACCGTCACCATCGCCACCGCCTCGGAGACCCCGAGCTTCAACCCGTACTCACAGTTCGGCCTTTCACTGGCTCCCTATGCCTACGACTCACTGGTCGATGTGGCGCGGGACGGGCGTGTGGTGTCCGGTCTGGCCGAGAGATGGCAGGCGGGGGCCACTGCGGCGAGTTTCACCCTGCGCAAGGGGGTGACCTGCTCCGACGGCACGGCCCTGACGGCGTCCCGGGTGGCCCGGTCGCTGCGGTATGCCGGCGATCCCCGCAACCGGTTCATCGGTGCCCGCACCACCCTGCCGGGTGTGCCGTTCACGGTGTCGGCCGACGACGCGGAGCGGACGGTGTCGGTGCGGACGGCATCGCCGTACAGCTTCATCGTGCGGACGATCGGTCTGCTGCCCGTCGTCTGCCCCGCCGGACTGACGGATCCCGGCGCGCTGGACAAAAGGTCGGAGGGCACCGGACCGTATGTGCTGAGCGGTTACGCCTCGGGGGGTCCCTACCTCTTCACACGGCGCAAGGGTTACGCGTGGGGGCCACGTGGAGCGGGCAACGCGGCTCCGGGGCAGCCGGAGCGGATCGTGGTGACGGTGGTTCCGCAGGAATCCACCGTGGCGAACCTGCTGCTCACGGGCGGAGTGAACATCGCCATGGTGACCGGCCCGGACCGCGCGCGGCTGACCGGCCACGGTCTGGCGACCGACCAGGTGCCGACCGTGGTGGGGCTGACCTTCTTCAACGAGCGCTCCGACCGGCCCTTGAGCGATCCGGTGCTGCGCCAGGCGCTGGTAGGGGCCCTGGACCGCAAGGGCCTCGCCAACGTGGCAATCGGTGGAGACGGTACGCCCGCGCGTGCTCTCACCGCCCCGGACTCCCTCTGCTACTCCGACGTGGCTACGGGGAACCTGCCTTCGCACGGCAGCGCCGTGCGGGCCCTGCGCGCCGCGGGCTGGACGAAGAACGCGCGGGGCAGGCTGGTCAAGCAGGGCCGACCGCTGCGTCTGCGGCTGCTCAGCAGCGCCGACTTCGGCTCCACCCTTCCGTCGGTCGCCGAACTGATGGCCGTGACATGGCAGGCGCTGGGCGTGGACGTCGACCTCGTCGGCGAGAGCCGCAACGCGGTGGTCCAGGCCATGTACGGAAGCGGCGACTTCGACGTCGTGGTCGGCAGTTCGCCGGGGCCGCCGCTGCCCGCGCAGCTCGTCCCGTACTTCTCCGGCCCGCCGTCGTCAGGAGGACTCAACTTCGCGCACGTCACCAACCCCGCCTACGACCGATTCGTCGCCCAGGCCCTGCGTTCGCCGGGCTCGGCCAGTTGCGCGGACTGGAACAGGGCCGCCGCGGCGCTTCTCCGCTCGGCCGACGCGCTGCCCATCGCCGACGGCACGAGCACGGTGTACGGCTACCGGACGACCTTCTCCGTCGCACCCGGCGGCCGGATCGTACCGACCACCATCCGCCTGCACAGCTAGCCGTGGCGGACGCGCCGCGCGGCCGCCCGCCAGTCGAGGAGGTTTCCCATGACGACCGTGTCCGCGCGGCTCGGTGCCCCGGCCCGCCACCATCCGTGGGTGGTGTTCTGCTGCCGGCGCGCGGCACGGCTGGTCGTCTCGCTCTTCATTGTCGTCACCGCTTCCTTCGCGATGATCCGGCTGGTCCCCGGGGACCCGGTGCGGGCCGCGCTGGGCGTGGACGCCCCGCCGGACCTGGTGGCGGCGAAGCGGCACGAACTCGGTCTGGACCGGAGCCTGCCGGAACAGTACTGGCAGCATCTCCCGCGGCTGGCCCACGGCGACCTCGGGGTCTCGCTGGTGAGCGGCGAGCCGGTGGCCGACCTGGTCAGGGCACGACTGCCGGCCACCCTGCTGCTCGCCGTCCTAGCCTTCGCCTGCGTACTCGTCGTCGCCCTCCCAGGGGGGCTGCTCGCCGCGGTGTGGACACACGGAGGGCGACGCCCACGGACAGAACTGGCGTTCACCGCCACCACCTCGGTCCTGGCGGGCGTGCCGGACTTCGTCCTCGCGGCGGGTCTCACCGCGGGGCTGGCGGTCGCCCTGCCCATTCTTCCCGCCGCCGGCGACCTCGGTCCCCGGTCCTATGCGCTGCCCGTCCTCGCGCTGGCGCTCGCTCCGACCGCGATCCTGCTGCGGATCGTGCGGGTGGAGACGCTCAAGGTCCTCGCCACGGACTATGTGCGTGCCGCCCGCGCGAAACGGCTGTCCGCCGTCCCGCTCTACCTGCGCCACGTGGCCCCGAACACGCTGACCGCGTCGCTGACGGTCGCCGGGAACCTGCTGCCGGCCCTGATCGCGGGAACGGTACTGGTCGAGAAGGTGTTCGCCTGGCCGGGCATCGGTTCGGCGATGGCGCAGTCCGTGGTCGCACAGGACTACGCGGTCGTCGAGGCGTCGGTCCTGGTGCTGGGCTCGGCCGTCCTCGTGGTGAACTTCCTCGTCGATCTGGCCCTCGCGCTGCTCGACCCCCGATCCGTCATCCGGGAGACGTGATCCGATGGCGTTGTCCTCCCCTTCCCCGCTCACGCCGCGTGCCACCGCCGACAGGTCTCGTGCGACCCGCTCGGGCTGGTCCACACCGATGGGTGTAATCACCCTGGTGATGCTCGGGTCACTCGTCGTACTGGCCGTCGCGGGGGCGGTGCTGTGGGGGCAGGCCGCCGAACGTCCGGACCCGTCGGCGGTGCTGCGGGCGCCCACTGCAGGCCATTTGCTCGGCACGGACCACCTCGGGCGCGACCTGCTCGCCCGGCTGCTCTCGGCGACCTGGCTCTCCCTGTTGCTGGCTGTCGCGGCCACGCTCCTCGGTGCGACGGCCGGAATCACACTGGGGGCGCTCACCGCCGTCGTCGGCGGACGCGCCCGCCGTCTGCTGGGAGCCCTGATCAACCTCCTGCTGGCCTTCCCCGCACTTCTCGTCGCGATGTTCTTCGCGGCCCTCTTCGGTGCAGGGGCGGGCGGGGCGGTGTGCGCACTCGCCGTCGCCTGTGCGCCCGGCTTCGCGCGGATCACCCAGACCCTCGCCGCCAAAGTGGCCGGAACCGACTTCATGGGGGCGGCGCGCGTGCTCGGCCTGCGCCGTCACCGACTCCTGCTGCGCCATGTCCTGCCCCACATCGCCGAGCCGCTGATGCTCAACACCACGGTCGCCGCGGGCTCGGCACTCGTGGCCCTGTCCGGACTGAGCTTCCTCGGACTGGGGGTGCAGCCCCCCTCGTACGACTGGGGGCTCCTGCTCAGCCAGGGCCTGGACCGCATCTACACCGAACCGCTGCCCGCCGTGGCCCCCGGCATCGCCATCGTGTACGCCGCCGTGGCCTTCCAACTGCTCGGCGAGATGCTGGCCGGAGCCGCCGCGCGCCGCACCCGCCCACGGCCGATGGCAGAATCCGCGCCACACCCGGCACGCACCGACCTTCCGGAAGCCGCGGACCACGTGCTGGAGGTGGACGATCTACGGGTCGCCCTGCCCACGGCAGAGGGAGTGGTCCGGCCCGTCCGCGGTGTCACCCTCGCCCTGCGGCGCGGCGAGATGGTCGGCCTGGTCGGCGAGTCCGGCTCCGGCAAATCGCTGACGGCGCTCGCCATCGCCGACCTGCTGCCGGACGGCGCCTGCGCGACCTGGGGCACCCACCGGTTCCTCGGCGCGGACGCCGAGTCGTTGTCACGGACAGCACGACGCAGGCAGCTGGCGACGGGAATGGCGATGATCTTCCAGAACCCGGCCTCGGCCTTCAACCCGTCGCTCCGCGTCGGAACGCAGATGACGGAGGCCGTGCGCGCACACCACGGCACCCCGCGTGCCGAGGCCGTCGAGCAGGCCCTGGTCCAGCTGCAGCGGGTCGCGCTGCCCGGCGGGCGCCGGTTGCTGCGCTCCCGGCCCTTCCAGCTGTCCGGCGGTCAGCGCCAGCGAGTGGCGATCGCCGCCGCTTCGATGATGCGGCCCGACCTCATCGTCGCGGACGAGCCGACGACAGCCCTGGACGTCACCGTGCAGCGGCAGATCATGGACCTGCTCCGCCGTATCCGGCGCGACGACGGCACCGCGATCCTCTTCATCAGCCACGACATCGCCCTGGTGGCCGACGCCTGCGACCGGGTTCTGGTCATGTACGGGGGAACGATCGTGGAGAACCTTCCCGCCCGTGAGTTGGCGACCGGCGCACGGCATCCGTACACGCGGATGCTCGTCGCCTCGGTCCCGGACCTGGCCGCGGACCGCGACCACCCCCTGCACACCATCGAGGGAGGGCCGCCCGATCCGTGCGGTTCGGCCCCGGGCTGCCCGTTCCATGACCGCTGTCCGCATCAAGTGGACCGGTGTGCCGTGGAGAGCCCCGTGCTGTCTCCGCTCGACCCTGAGCATGAGGTCGCCTGCTGGCAGCCGCTGCCCCCGGCACAGATCTGCGGGCATCGCGAGACCGAAGAGGCGGAGCAGTGAGGGAAGAGGCAGGGCTGGCGCTGTACGACGTCACCGTCCGCCATCACGGGCCGTTCGGACCGGTCACGGCGGTGGACGGGGTGTCACTGGAGGTTCCCCGGGGCACGACGGTCGGCCTGGTCGGCGAGTCCGGTTCGGGAAAGTCCACTCTGGCACGTGCGGTCGTCGGGCTGGACAGCCCGTGCGCAGGGCGGATCACGGTTGGCGGCCGGGAGTACCGAGGCCGCCGGGCGGCGGATCGGCGTCGGCTGGGCCAACAGGTCCAACTGGTGTTCCAGGACCCGGACACGGCACTGGACCCCCGCATGACGGTCCGCCAGTCGCTCGTCGAAGCGGCCGGGGCCTTCGTCCGGCTGGACCGCCGTAGCCGCGAACAGCGCGTCGGCGGACTGCTGGAACTCGTCGGTCTCGACACCGGCTGCGCCGACCGGCTGCCCCGGCAGCTCTCGGGCGGCCAGCGCCAACGCGTCGCCGTCGCCCGCGCGCTCGCCGTCGATCCGGCGGTGCTCATCGCCGACGAGGTCACGTCGGCTCTCGACGTGTCGGTCCGGGCGGCGCTGCTCACCATGCTCCGGGATCTGCAGCGGCGCATGGGCTTCGCCATGCTGTTCATCAGCCATGACCTCGCCGCCGTCCGCCATGTGTCAGACGTTGTCGCCGTGATGTACCTCGGTCGGATCGTGGAGATCGCCTCCACCGAGAACCTGCTGAGCGGCCCACGGCATCCCTACACCCGAACGCTCCTGTCCGCCGTGCCGAGTCTGCACGCCGGGAGACGCCCGGCCGGGGAACCCCTTCTTACCGGTGAGGTGCCCGACCCCGCGTCGCCGCCGACCGGATGCCGCTTCCATCCCCGCTGTCCCGTCGGACCGGACCGACATCCCGGGCGGGACGTCTGCGCCGCTCGGGACCCGCAGCCGGACGCGGCCGGTCAGCCGCATCGCGCCGCCTGTCACTTCCCGTACCGCGCCGACGACCACCCGCCTCAGGCCCGTCACGTCCCCCCGGACGACAACGGTGACCGGACTCCGCGAACCACCCCCGAGGACCGGCCGTCATGACGGCCTGGGAAGCCGACACGCCTCCGTCCGGCGCGAACGCGGTCGTCGTGGGGGCCGGTGTGATCGGTGCCGCGGTGGCACTGGAACTGGCGCGCACCGGCCGGCGGGTCGTGGTCGTCGACAAGTCCGGCGGTGTCGGCCACGGATCCACCAGTGCGTCGAGCGCGATCATCCGTTTCAACTACTCGACCTGGGACGGTGTCGCCACCGCATGGGAGTCCCGGCACTGCTGGACACGATGGGCGGAGCACCTGGGCACCGTGCGCGGCCCTGGTCTGGCGGCGTTCCGGCGGACCGGAGCGGTGCTCCTCGACGCGGCAGGCTCCGGGTCGTCGGAGGTCGTCGCGCTGTTCGAGCGTGCCGGTGTGCCGTACGAGCGCTGGGACGCCGCGACGCTGCGCAGCCGGATCCCCGGTATCGACGCGGGACGCTACGGGCCTCCCAGGTCCCTGCTCGACGATGCCTTCTTCTCCGGCCCCGAAGGTGAACTCGGCGCGCTGTTCACACCCGACGCGGGCTTCGTCGACGATCCACAACTCGCGGCACAGAACCTGGCGGACGCGGCGGCCCGCCTCGGAGCACGCTTCCTCTTCCACCGCACGGTCGTCGGTGTCCTGCGTCGCGAGGACCGGGTGGCCGGCATCCGGCTCGCCGACGGCACCTCGATCACCGCACCGGTGGTGGTCAACGCCGCCGGGCCCTGGTCGGGAGCGTTCAACCGGCTGGCCAGGATCGGGGCCGAGTTCACCGTCGGAGTGCGCCCATTGCGCCAGGAAGTCCACCAGGTGGCCGCACCGGTCGGCCAGGGCGACACCGACTCGTCGGGCCCTGGCGGCGGCGAGACCACGCTCGGCCCGATCGTGGCCGATGTCGACCTCGGAACCTATCTGCGCCCCTCCGGCGGACACCTCCTCATCGGCAGTACGCTGCCCGCCTGCGACCCCAGGGAGTGGCTCGACGATCCCGACGAGTGCGACCCGCACCCGACGCCCGCCCGGTTCGAGACCCAGGTGACCCGGGCCGCACACCGATTCCCGCACCTCGGCGTTCCGAACCGGCCGACCGGCATCGCCGGTGTCTACGACGCCGCCGACGACTGGTCCCCCATCTACGACCGCACCGATCTGGCCGGCTTCTACGTCGCCATGGGCACGAGCGGCAACCAGTTCAAGAACGCTCCCCTGGCGGGCCGGTTCCTCGCCACCCTGGTCGACCGTGTCGAGGCCGGCCACGACCACGACCGCGATCCGCTGCGGTACACAGGGGAACACACCGGCGTCGTCGTCGACCTGGGTGCCTTCTCCCGCAGACGGCCCCTGGCCGAGGGTGCCGCCTCTCGAACCGTCATGGGCTGACGTTCGATCACCAGCGCCCGTTCACAGAGCCGGTGCCGTCCGGCAGTTGAGGTGCGGGACGACACCGGCCTCATTGATCCAGAAGCGGTCTACCAGCGGCCGCGTGCCGACGCCGAGCCGAGCTTGGCACTCAGCACCGACAGGAAGGCCGGAAGCCTGGCCACCGCGGATTCGGGAACCGGGGTGACCTGGACCGTGTCCCGCACCACGTCCTGCACCACGAGCTTGTAGGTGCCGTCTTCCCGGACGAGTTCGGCGGCGTAGAGCAGTTTTTCCACCAGAGGTCCTTCGATCGTGTCGTGCGATGGGTCAGGCGCCGTTGAGCCAGGCGTTCCAGGCCTTGATGGCCTGCTTTTCGTCCGTGTCCTCGGCGAACAGGTGGTGGCCCAGCCAGATCGGCCAGTTCCAGGAACTGCCGTTGAAGAACCGGTACAGCGCGTCCGGGCCTCGCAGGCCGACGAAGTCGGGGCTCAGCCAGTCCACGACCACCTCCGTCGGGCCGCCGTCCGTACCCGGGAGGTCGAGCGACAACCGGTCGCCGACGGCCGCGTCGTCGTCGAGACCGAGGCGCCGGCGCAGGGCGGCGAAGTCGGCGGGATCTTCGGTGCACTCGCCACGGGCGGCCTTGACGTAGACGGCGGGGCGGCCGGCGAAGTGCCTCAGGTACTCGGGGAGGGAGTGCTGGTAGAAGTCGACGTGCTTCTCGGCCGCGTCCGCCTTCGTGTCCCAGTTCCAGTTGTCGTCCACGACGCCCGTGTGCACCCAGTGGATTCCCATCCGCAGGTGGCTCGCGCCGCCGTCGGCCGACTCGATGCGGTAGGTGAGCGTGTTGGAGAACCCGCCGTCCTGGGTGGCCCGAACCGCGAAGTGGTGCGGCGGCTCCCACGCCACGACGGTGCTGTCGCCGCGCGTGGCCTTTCCGCCGACGCGCGGCTCGACTTCCATCGGGTAGAGCCAGCCGAGGTTGCCGGCGCCCGTGGCGACCGCGTCCCAGACCTGTTCGGGCGTGGCGGGCAGGTCCTGTTCCCGGCGGACCTCGAGCTCTCGGGCCATGGTCACTTCTCCTTGGTCGTCGTTCATGGGTCAGTAGGTGAGCGGAAGCGCGGTGAGCCGCCGTTGCAGCGGATTGGGCCGCCAGTCGAGGACCGCGTCGTCGGCCAACCGCAGGTGCGGGAGCCGGCGGACCAGGGTGCCGACGGTCACCTCTGCCTGGAGCTTGGCCAGCGGGCCGCCGAGGCAGAAGTGCGGGCCGTTGCCGAAGCTGAGGTGCCGGTTGCCTGGGCGGGCCAGGTCGAGGCGGTCGGGGTCCTCGAAGCGCTCGGGGTCACGGTTGGTCGCCGCGAGGAACAGGTACACCAGCTCGCCCTCGTGCAGTGTCCGCCCGCCGATCTCCACGTCCTCGGCGACGACCCGGACGATCGCCTGGGTCGGCGTGTCGTAGCGGGCGAGTTCCTCGACGGCGGTGCGGACCAGCGCCGGGTCCTCGCGCAGCCGGGCCAGCTGGTCGGGGTGGCGCAGCAGGGCGAGCATGCCGTTGCCGACCAGGTGGGTGGTGGTCTCGTCGCCGGCGGTGATCAGGACGAAGCAGGTGGACAGCAGCTCGGAGTCGGTGAGCCGGTCGTCCTGCGCCTGGGTGGCGACCAGGGCGCTGATGAGGTCGTCGCCGGGGTCGGCCCGGCGGCGGCGGACGAGCCGGGCGAGGTACTCCTCGTACTGCTCGATCGCCGCCTCGGACTTGTCGATGTCCTCGCTGAGCCGGCCGAAGCGCTGGAACCAGGTCTTGACCTGCGGGAGGTCCTCGGGCGGGATGCCGAAGAGCTCGCAGACGACGGACAGCGGCAGCGGGGAGGCGACCGCCTCGATCAGGTCCATGGTCGGCCCGGCCGCGACCGCCTCGTCGATGAGCCGGTCGACGATCCGCTGGATGCCGTCGCGCAGGGCTTCGACGCGCCGGGCGGTGAAAGCCCGGTTGGCCAGCTTGCGCAGTCTGGCGTGGTCCGGCGGGTCGGTGTTGCTCATCACCCGGCCGAGCCGGTCGGTGAGCCGGCTGAAGGCCTTGAGGTCGCCGCCGAGCGCGCTGTAGGCGCGGGTCATCCGGTCCCGGTCGTTGGACAGCCTGAGGTCGCTCAGGGCCGCGTCGACGTCGGCGTACCGGGTGAGGTACCAGATGCCCTGGGCGCTGCGGTGGACCGGGTCCTCGCGGCGCATGCGGGCGTAGAACGGGTACGGGTTCCGGCGGGCCTCGGGCGTGAGCAGGGCTGCGGCGAGGTCGTCGGACCGGGCGAGGCCCGCGCTGTCGCGGGCCTCGACCGTGCTTTCGGTGGGTTCGGTCAGGTTCACCGCGAGCCGCGCTACCGCTGGGCGTTCATGGCGTCGGCGAGGCTCTTGGGCCGCATGTCGGTCCAGGACCGCTCGACGTACTCCAGGCAGGCGGCGTGGGTGTCGGGTCCGTGGGCGACGCTCCAGCCGTCGGGGACGTCCGCGAACTGCGGCCACAGCGAGTGCTGGTTCTCGTCGTTGACGAGCACGAGGAAGGTGCCGTCCTGGTCCTCGAACGGGTTGGTCATGGGTCAGTCCTCCAGGTGGGAAAGGGTGGTGTCACGGGTGGCCTCGGCGAGGCGGGCGGCCAGGATCGGTCCGATCTGGGCCAGCGAGCCGGCTTCGGTCATCCGGTTGTGCCGGGTGGTGATCTCGTGTGATTCGATCCGGCCCGCGATGTACGGGCGCCAGGTCGCGGGCCCGGCATCGTCCCCGTCGCGGTCGATCGTCGAGTTGAACAGCAGCAGGTCGCCGTCGAACCCGGTGGGGACGAAGTCGACCGCCAGCTTCGCGTTGTTGATCATGATGTGGACGATGACCTCGATCTGCTGCTCCGTCAGGCCCTGCAGCGCGCTGCCGCGCCGGTTCAGGACCTCGGCGACCTCGGCGTAGGTCAGCTCCCGGTCGCCCAGTTCGTCCGGGTCGACGTCGAGCACGCCGACGAGCACGTCCCGCTCGGTGGGCACGGGCATCTCCTCGAACTGCACGTCCTTCACCGGGTAGGCGTCGAGGATGGCAAGCAGCGCGGTCCGCTCGCCGCGCGCCTGCAGCTCGCAGGCGATCGCGTGGGCGATCAGCCCGCCGGCGGACCAGCCGAGCAGCAGGTACGGGCCCTCGGGCTGGATCTTGCGGATCTGGTCGGCGTAGTCGGCCGCCATCTCCTCGAAGGACGTCGGCAGGGGTTCGGGGCGGCCGAGACCGCGCGCCTGGATCGCGTAGACCGGGTGCTGGGGACCGATGTGATTCAGGAGCCCGCTGTACGACCAGCTGATGCCGCCGCCGGGGTGGATGCAGAACAGCGGCGTGCCGGCCCCGGTCGAACGCAGCGGCAGCACCACGTCCAACGCATCGTCGGGGTCGTCCATGACCAGGCGCTCGGTGAGGCCGGCCACGGTCGGTGCCTCGAACAGCATGCGCAGGCCCAGCTCCAGGCCGAGGGTCTCGCGGACGCGGGAGGCCAGGCGGGCGGCCAGCAGCGAGTGCCCGCCCAGATCGAAGAAGTTGTCGTCGATGTGCACCTGTTCCCGGCCGAGGACCTCGGCGAAGAGGCCGCACAGCAGCTGCTCCCGCGGCGTCCGGGGGCCGCGTCCGGTGCCCTGCGCCCCGTACTCGGGGGCGGGCAGGGCGGCCCGGTCCAGCTTGCCGTTGGCGGTCAGCGGCAGCGTGTCCAGGGTGACGAACGCCGACGGCACCATGTAGTCGGGCAGTTCACGGCGCAGTCGCCCGGAGAGCTCGCCCGCCTCGGGCGTGCCCTCGGGGCCGGGTACCAGGTAGGCGACGAGCCGCTTGTCGCCGGGCCTGTCCTCGCGGGCGACGACGGCCGCCTGGGCGACGCCCGGGCAGTTCGCGAGGATCGCCTCGATCTCGCCGGGCTCGATCCGCAGGCCGCGGAGCTTGACCTGATGGTCGGTCCGTCCGGCGAACTCCAGTGTGCCCTGGGCCGGCCACCACGCCAGGTCGCCGGTGCGGTACATCCGGCTCCCGGGCGGCCCGTACGGGTCGGCGGTGAAGCGCTCCGCCGTCAGACCGGGTCGGCCGAGGTAGCCGCGGGCCACGCCCGTCCCCGCGAGGTACAGCTCGCCGACCAGGCCCGTGGGCACCGGCCGCAGGCGTTCGTCGAGGACGTAGGCACGCATGTTCGCCATCGGCCCGCCGATCGGCACGGTCGCGGCGTTCCCGGGGAGGCTGTGCACCGGGTGGCAGGTGGCCAGGGTCGTGGCCTCGGTGGGCCCGTAGCCGTTGACCACCTCGATGCCCGGGCAGACTTCCAGCACCCGGGCGACGGCGGCCGGGGAGACCACGTCACCGCCGGTCCACACCTCGCGCACCCCCGCGAGCAGGGCCGGCCGCTCCTCGGCGACCAGGCGGAACAGGCCGGCCGTCAGCCACAGTCCGGTCACCCCGTGCGTGCTGATCGTGTGCTGCAGCAGGTCGAGATCGAGCCGCTCGGGCGGTGCGACCACGACCCGGCCGCCGTTGAGGAGCGGCACCCACAGCTCGTAGGTCGAGAGGTCGAAGGCGGTCGGGGAGTGCATCAGCACCCGCTCGTGTCCACCCCCGTGGTACTCGGGGGTGAGCGCGAGGCCCACCACATCGCGGTGGGTGACGGCCACGCCCTTCGGCCGGCCGGTCGAGCCCGAGGTGTACATCACGTACGCCAACTGCCGCTGGTCGCAGCGCACTTCGATGCCGGACGAGTCAGGCTCGCCCTCGATCAACGCGGTCAGCACGTCCTCGTTGAGTACCAGGGCGGCCCCGGCCTCCTGGAGGATCAGGTCGATCCGGGACTGCGGGAAGCGCGAGTCGAGGGGCGCATAGGCGCCGCCCGCCTTGATGATCGCCAGGAGCGCCACGACGAGGTCCGCCGAGCGGTCCAGCAGCACCGCGACCGGTGTCTCCGGTCGTACGCCCTGACGGATCAGTGCCCGCGCTAGACGGTTGGACCGCAGGTCGAGTTCCCGGTAGGTCAGCTCGGTGGCGCCGGCCACGACGGCCACCGCGTCCGGGGTGGCGCGCACCTGGTTGGCGAACAGCTCCGGCAGCGCGGCCTCGGGCAGCTCGACCGCGGCGCCGGTGGACTCGGACAGCAGCCGGCGGCGTTCCTCGCCGGACATGATGTCGATCCGGCTGATCGGCCGGCCGGGGTCGGCGACCGCCGCGCGCAGCAGCCGCGCCCAGCGCTCGAACAGCAGCTCCACGGTGGCCGGTTCGAACAGGTCGGTGGCGTACTCCACCGCGCCGACCAGGCCGTCGGGGCCGCCCTCGAGGTTGAACTGCTCGGCCAGGCTGAACGTCAGGTCGACCCGCGAGGTCCCGGTCGACGCCTCCATGTGGCCGGTCGACAGGCCCGGCAGCGCGAACTCGCCCACCGGCGCGTTCTGCAGGGCCAGCATGATCTGGAACAGCGGGTGGTGCGACAGCGACCGGGCCGGGTTGACCACCTCGACCAGGTACTCGAACGGCACGTCCTGGTGGTCGTAGGCGGCGAGCGCCTTCTGCCGCACCCGATCGAGCAGTTCGGCGAAGCCGGGGTCGCCGCTCGTGTCGGTGCGCAGCACCAGCGTGTTGACGAAGAAGCCGACGAGGTCGTCCAGCGCCTGGTCGGTACGGCCGGCGATCGGGCTGCCTACGGGGATGTCGGTGCCGGCGCCGAGCCGGGTGAGCAGCGCGGCGAGGCCGGCCTGGAGCACCATGAACATGCTGGCGCCACGCGCGGCGGCCAAGTCTCGCAGTGCCTGGTGCAGTTCGGGGTCCAGCCGGACCACGACCCGGCTGCCCTGCTGGGAGGCCACCGGCGGCCGGGGCCGGTCGGCGGGCAGCTGCACCTGCTGCGGAATGCCCGCCAACTCATCCTTCCAGTAGGCCAGTTGCCGGGCGAACAGGCTGTCCGGGTCGGCGGTGTCGCCGAGCAGCTCGCGTTGCCAGCAGGTGTAGTCGGCGTACTGCACCGGCAGCGGGGCCCACTGCGGCTCCTCGCCACGGCAGCGCGCCGTGTAGGCGGCCGCGAGGTCGCCGGAGAGCGGCCCCATCGACCAGCCGTCGGCGGCGATGTGGTGGACCACGACCAGCAGCACGTGCCGGTCGGGCGCGAGCGCGTACAGCTCCGCCCGTACCGGTGGCTCCGCCGCCAGGTCGAAGCCTCGCCGGGCCGTCTGGGCCAGCCGCTCGGCCAGCCGGCTCTCGTCGAGCTCGACCACCGGCAGCTCCGGGTGCGCCCGCGAAGCGCTCAGCACCACCTGGTAGGGCACGCCGTCCGTCTCGCGGAAGACCGTCCGCAGGCTCTCGTGCCGGGCGATCACGTCCGCGAGCGCGGCGTGCAGGGCCGGGCGGTCGAGTTCACCGGTCAGGCTCAGCGCGAGCGGCATGTTGTAGGTGGCGCTGGGCCCGTCCATCCGGTGCAGGAACCACAGGCGGCGCTGGGCGAAGGACAGCTCCACGTGTTCGGGTCGCGGCCGGGCGGTCAGCGTGGGCCGCGCCGTGCCAGAGCCGTCGAGGCGGGCCGCCAGTCCGGCCACGGTCGGTGTCTCGAACAATGTCCGGACTTCGAGCTCCGCGCCGAGGGTCGCCCGGACGCGGGAGGCCAGGCGGGTCGCCAGCAGGGAGTGCCCGCCCAGGTCGAAGAAGCTGTCCTCGACGCCGACCTGGGCCAGGCCGAGCACCTCGGCGAACAGCTCGGCGAGGAGCTGTTCCTGCGGGGTTCGCGGCGCCCGCCCGGCTCCGGCCTGGCCGAGGTCGGGCGCGGGCAGCGCGCGGCGGTCGAGCTTGCCGCTGGCCGTCAGCGGCAACGTCTCCAGCGCCACGAACGCCGACGGGATCAGGTAGTCGGGCAGTCGTCCGCGCAGCCATTCGCGGAGTTCACCGATGAGGGCGCCGGCGCCCTGGCTACCGGTCGGGCGGTTGGTCAGCGACGACAGCGGCGTGCCGGCGGTCCGGGCCGACCGGTACGGCTCGACCGGGGAGGCGTGCTGCGCCCGCGGGTCGGCGAAGACGACGTCCAGGGCGTCGGCCACGGTGGCCGACCAGGTGACGCCCGCCCAGCGGTCGAACTCCAGCCCGATGGCACGGAAGTCCTCCGGGTCGGGGAGTTCGCTCTCCTCCGGGCCGTGCAGCCGCTCCAGCAGCTCGGCGAGCGAGCCGTCGCCGTTCTGCACCGCCCGGGAGAGGGCGGCCTCGCGCAGCACCCGACGGTTCGGCACTCCGGTGATCCGCAGTACGTCAGCGGGTGGCTGGGCAAGGAGTTCGCGCAGCTCGGCCAGTCCCGCGAGCCGGCGGCCCCACTCCAGCTCGACCGTCTGGCCCGGGGCCGCCGGAACAACCGGGGCCTTGTGCAACGTCACGTCGTAGCGGTAGCCGGTCAGTTCGTTGTGGTGGCGGCCGCGCTTGACCTCCACGGCCACCGCGCCGATGTCCGTGCCGTGCTCCCGCAGGACGGTGAAGAAGTCCGGGTCGATCAGGAGTTCCTTCTCGACCCTCACTGCCTGCTCCACCGCGCGGCGCACCGCTGCGAGGTCGCCGTCGGCACCGGTGCGGTGCAGTTGGACCGCGGTGGCCAGCGGGCGCAGCAGCCGCAGGTTGCGGACGTCGCCGACGAAGAGCGTGCCGCCGGGGGCGAGCAGCCGCATCAGCTTCCCGATCACGTCAGCGAGGTAGTCGGCGGACGGGAAGTACTGCACCACCGAGTTGATCACGATGGTGTCGAACCACCCGGCCGGCAGGCCCTCGGTGTCGTGCGCCGGGCGGGTCCCCAGCACGACACGCTCGGCCAGGTCGTCCTGCCGGGCGACCTGCGCGGTCAGCGCGTCGACCGCCGTGGCGGAGAAGTCCGTCGCCCAGTAGGTCTCGCAGTGCGGTGCGATCCCCGAGAGCAGCAGTCCGGTGCCGACGCCGACCTCCAGCACCCGGCGGGGGCGCAGGGCCAGGATGCGGGCCACGGTGGCGTCCCGCCACTCCCGCATCTGCTCGCCAGGGATCGGGCTGGCGTCGTAACTGCTGTTCCAGCCGACGAAGTTCTGGCCGAAGCCGGTTTCCTCGGGGGTGATGGGCAGGGCGTCGTAGATGTCCTGCCACTCGCCCACGTGGTCCGCTTCCAGGCCGCTGTCCCGGGCCCCGTCCTGGTGCGGGACGACGTAGCCGACGAGCCGGTCGTCCTGGGCGACGACGGCGGCCCGGGCGACGGCGGGGTGCTCGGCCAGCGCCGCCTCGACCTCGCCGGGCTCGACCCGGAAGCCGCGCACCTTCACCTGGTCGTCGGCACGGCCGACGTACTCCAGCTCGCCGTCGCCCAGCCAGCGCACCAGGTCTCCGGTGCGGTACATGCGCTCACCGGCCCCGAACGGGCAGGCGACGAACCGTCCGGCCGTCAGGTCCGGCCGGTTCAGGTAGCCGCGCGCCAGTCCCGCGCCCGCGACGTACAGCTCCCCCGCCACGCCCGTCGGCACCGGCCGCAGCCGCTCGTCCAGCACATACACCTGGGCGTTGGCGATCGGACGGCCGATCGGCGGCACGCCCGCTCCCGGGGACAGCGGGTCGCTCATGGTCGCGCACACCGTCGTCTCCGTCGGACCGTACGCGTTGATCATCCGCCGGCCCGGCGCCCAGCGGTCCACCAGTTCCGGCGGGCACGCCTCACCCGCCACCACCAGTGTCGACACCTGCACCGAGCCCTCCGGCACGGCGGCGAGGACGGACGGGGGCACGGTCACATGGGTGACCGCGAGGTCCCGGTCGGTCAGCGCCGCGACCGGGTCCGCCGTCGGGGGCAGCACCAGGGCCGCGCCGCGCAGCAGGGCGGTGTAGATCTCCGACACCGAGGCGTCGAAGCTGGGTGAGGCGAACTGGAGCACCCGGCTGCCGGGTTCGATCGCGAAGCGCTCGATCTGTGCGGCGACCAGGCTCGCGACGCCGCCGTGGCCGACCACGACGCCCTTGGGGCGTCCGGTCGAGCCCGAGGTGTAGATCACGTAGGCCGGATGCCGGACGTCGAGCGCGACCACGGGGTCGGTCTCCGGCCACGCGGACACCTCGGTCACCAGCGCCGGGTCGTCGACCATCAGTGCCGGCCGGGCGTCCGCCAGCATGTACGCGATCCGCGCCTGCGGGTACGCCGGATCCACGGGCAGGTAGGCGGCCCCGGCCTTCAGCACGCCCAGGACGGCCACCACGGATTCCACCGAGCGCGGCAGGGCCACGGCCACGGTCTGCTCCGGACCGACGCCCCGGGCGATCAGAGCGTGCGCGAACCGGTTGGCCCGGGCATTCAGCTGCCGATACGTCAACTCGGCCTCGCCACACACCAACGCGACCGCGTCCGGTGTCGCCGTCACCTGCGCCGCGAACGCCTGCGGCACCGGGACGGCATCCACCTCCCGGGCGGTCGCGTTGCCCCGCTCCAGCAAACGGTGCCGCTCGTCGGCATCGAGGAGCTCGATCCGTCCGATCGACCGGTCCGGGTCGGCGGTGACCGCCTCCAACAGGCGCGTCCAGCGCCTGGCGAGGGCTGCGACCGTCGAGCGGTCGAACAGGTCGGTGGCGTACTCCACCGCGCCGACGATCCCCGCCGGGCTGCCGTCCGGACCGAACTGTTCGACGAGGCTCACACCGAGGTCGAACTTGGCGGTTCCGGTGGCCACCGCGTAGGTGGCGACGTCCAGGCCGGGCAGGGAGAACCGGCCCATCGGAGCGTTCTGCACGGCCAGGATGGTCTGGAACAGCGGATGGTGCGACAGCGAGCGGGACGGGTTCAGCGCCTCCACCAGGTGCTCGAACGGCACGTCCTGGTGCGCGTACGCCGACAGCGCCGTCTCCCGCACCCGGTCCAGCAGCTCGGCGAACGTCGGATCACCGCTCGTGTCGGTGCGCAGCACCAGCGTGTTCACGAAGAACCCGACCAGATCGTCCAGCGCCTCGTCGGTACGGCCCGCGATCGGACTCCCGATCGGGATGTCCGTGCCCGCACCCAGCCGCGTGTACAGCGCCGCCAACGCCGCCTGCAGCACCATGAACAGGCTCGCACCCGACCTTCGGGCCAACTCCACCAGGGCGGCGTGCAGTTCGGGGCTCAGCTCCAGGCCGACGTGGTCCCCGCGCCAGCCGGCGACGGCCGGCCTCGGCCGGTCGGCGGGCAGCTGGAGCAGCTCCGGAAGGTCGGACAGCTGACGCTTCCAGTAGTCGAGTTGTCCGGTGAACCGGCTCTCCGGGTCGGCGGCGTCGCCGAGCAGGTCGCGCTGCCAGAGCGTGTAGTCGGCGTACTGCACCGTCAGGGCCGGCCAGTGCGGCGCCCGGCCCTCGCACCGGGCGGCGTACGCCTCGGCCAGGTCGCGGGCCAGCGGGCCGGTGGACCAGCCGTCGCCGGCGATGTGGTGCATCACCAGCAGCAGTACGTGCTCGTCCGGCGCCAGCGCGAACAGCTCCGCCCGCAGTGGTGCTTCGGCCTCCAGGTCGAAGGGCTGCCGTGCGAACTCGGCAAGCCGTGCGAACAGTTCGGCCTCCGACACCTCGGTCAGCCCCGCCCGGGGGCGGGCCTCGGCCGGGTCCAGGACGAGCTGACGGGGTACGCCGTCGACCTCCGGGAAGACCGTCCGCAGGCTCTCGTGCCGGGCCACCACATCGGCCAGCGCCTCGTCCAGCGCCGCCCGGTCGAGCGTCCCGGTCAGCCGGAGCGCCAGCGGGATGTGGTACGTCGCGGCGGTGCCGTCCATGCGGTGCAGGAACCAGAGCCTGCGCTGGGCAAAGGACAGCGGCACCGCGTCCGGCCGCTCGCGCGTGGTCAGCGCCGGGCGGGCGTGACCGGCCCCGGCCAGCGCCTCGGCCAGGCCGGCCACGGTGGGCGCCAGGAACAGCGCGCGCAGCCCCAGCTCCACACCGAGCACCGAGCGCACCCGCGCGGCCAGGCGGGTAGCGAGCAGGGAGTGCCCGCCCAGGTCGAAGAAGTCGTCGTCGACCCCGACCCGCGGCACGCCCAGCACCTCGGCGAACAACTCGCACAGGATCTGCTCCTGCGGCGTACGCGGCGCCCGACCCGTCGCCGTGGCCACCTGCTCGGGCGCGGGCAGCGCCGCCCGGTCCAGCTTCCCGTTCGGCGTCAACGGCAGCACGTCCAGCAGCACGAACGCCGACGGCACCAGATAGTCGGGCAGACGGTCGCGCAGATACGCCGTCAGCTCCGCCGGACGTACGACCGTGTCGGGACGCGCCGCCACGTAGCCGACGAGCCGGTCGTCCTGGGCGAGGACGGCGGCCTGGGCGACCGCGGGGTGCTCGGTCAGGGACGCCTCGATCTCGCCGGGTTCGATGCGGAAGCCGCGGACCTTCACCTGCTGGTCGGCGCGGCCGACGTACTCCAGCTCGCCGTCGGTTCGCCGACGTACCAGGTCGCCCGTGCGGTACATCCGCGCACCCGCCGGGCCGAACGGGCAGGCGACGAACCGCCCGGCCGTCAGCCCGGGCCGGTTCAGGTATTCGCGCGCCAGACCGGGGCCGGCGACGTACAACTCCCCCGCCACCCCCGGCGGCACGATGCGCAGCCGCTCGTCGAGGACGTAGACCCGGAAGCCCGCGACCGATCGGCCGATCGGCGGCACGCCCGCTCCAGGGGACAGCGGGTCGCTCATGGTCGCGCACACCGTCGTCTCCGTCGGACCGTACGCGTTGATCATGCGCCGGCCCGGCGCCCACCGGGCCACCAGCTCCGGCGTGCAGGCCTCACCGGCCACCACCAGCGTGGTGGCCGTGAGGTCGGCGCTCTCCAGCGCGGCCAGGGCCGAGGGCGGAAGCGTCACGTGGGTGACGTCGAGCCGACGGTCCGTCAGGGCCTCCAGCGGGGCCTCGGACGGGGCCAGGACGAGGGCGGCGCCGGTGAGCACGGCACCGCACAGGTCCCAGAAGGACGCGTCGAAGCTGGGCGAGGCGAACTGGAGAACGCGGCTGCCCGGCGCCACGCCGAGCCGGTCGACCTGCGCCGCCACCAGGCCCGACACGCCGGTGTGGCTCACCATGACGCCCTTGGGCCGGCCGGTCGAGCCCGATGTGTAGATCACGTAGGCCGGGTGCCGGGCGTCGAGCGCGGTCTGCGGGTCGGTGTCCGGCCAGTTTCCATCGGTCACTGTCGCCGGGTCGTCGATCACCACCGTGGGCCGCGCGTCGTCCAGCATGAACGCGATCCGTGCCGCCGGGTACGCCGGATCCACCGGCAGGTACGCGGCCCCGGCCTTCAGCACACCCAGGACCGCCACCACCGACCCCACCGACCGCGGCAACGCCACCGCCACGACCTGCTCCGGACCGACGCCCCGGGCGATCAGCGCATGCGCGAACCGGTTCGCCCGGGCATTCAGCTGTCGGTACGTCAACTCGGCCTCGCCACACACCAGCGCGACCGCGTCCGGCGTCGCCGTCACCTGCGCCTCGAACAACTCCGGCAGGCCCACCCCGGCCGCCCCGCCCTCGACGGCGGGCAGCAGCTCGCGGCGCTCCTCGGCGGACAGCAGGTCGATCCTGCCGATCGGCTGGTCGGGCGTGGCGGCGACCGCGGCCAGCAGCCTGGTCCACCGGGCGACCAGGGCCTCGACCGTCGAGCGGTCGAACAGGTCGGTGCTGTACTCGACCGCGCCGCTGAGCCCGGCCGGCGCGCCGTCGGGCCCGTGCTCCTCGGCGAACCCGAAGGTCAGGTCGAGCCGCGCGGTCCCGGTGAGCACGGTCACTCCGGAAACCTGGAGGCCCGGCAGCTCGAAGTCAGCACCCGGCGCGTTCTGCACGACCAGCCCGGTCTGGTACAGCGGGTGGTGGGACAGCGAGCGGGACGGGTTCAGCGCCTCCACCAGGTGCTCGAACGGCACGTCCTGGTGCGCGTACGCCGACAGCGCCGTCTCCCGCACCCGCCCCAGCAGCTCGGTGAAACTCGGGTCACCGCTGGTGTCGGTGCGCAGTACCAGCGTGTTGATGAAGAACCCGACCAGATCGTCCAGCGCCTCGTCGGTACGCCCCGCGATCGGACTCCCGATCGCGATGTCCGTGCCCGCGCCCATCCGCGTGTACAGCGCGGCGAGCGCGGCCTGCAGCACCATGAACAGGGTGGCACCCGACCTTCGGGCCAACCCCACCAGTGCCGCGTGCAGTTCGGCGTCGATCCGGAGTTCCAGCAGGTCGCCGCCGTACGACATGGTGGCCGGGCGCGGTCGGTCGGCAGGCAGCTGCAGTTGCTCGGGCAGCCCGGCCAAGGCCTCGGTCCAGTAGGTGACCTGGCGGGCGAACACGCTGCCCGTGTCGTGCTCGTCGCCGAGGATCTCGTGCTGCCACAGGGTGTAGTCGCCGTACGTCACCGGCAGCGGCGGCCATGCCGGAGCCCCGCCACCCTGCCGGGTGGTGTAGGCCGCGGCGAGGTCACGGGCCAGCGGGCCCATGGACCAGCCGTCCCCGACGATGTGGTGCATCACCAGCAGCAGCACGTGCTCGTCCGGCGCGAGCGCGAACAGCTCCGCCCGCAGCGGTACTTCCGAGGTCAGGTCGAATGCCCGTACCGCCGCCTCGCGCAGCAGAGCGGGCAGCTCCGCCTCGCCGGCCGCGCGTACGGTCAGCGGGACGGCGACCTCGGTGGTGTCCAACACCCGCTGGTACGGGACTCCGGCGGTGTGCGGGAAGACCGTGCGCAGGGTCTCGTGCCGGGCCACCACGTCCGCGAGCGCGGCGCTCAGAGCGGCCCGGTCGAGGTCGCCGGACAGCCGCAGGGCGAGCGGCATGTGGTAGGTCGCACTCGGCGCCCCGAACTGCTGGAGGAACCAGAGCCGGCGCTGGGCGAACGACAGCGGCATCGGTTCGCGGCGAGGTTGAGGTACCAGGGCCTGCCGCGCGGTGCCGGCGTCGTGCAGCCCGGCCGCGAGCGCGGCAGGTGTCGGCGCCCGGAACAAGCTGCGCAGTTCCAGCTCGACCCCGAGGGTCGCCCGGACCCGCGAAACCAGCCGGGTGGCGAGCAGGGAGTGCCCGCCCAGGTCGAAGAAGCCGTCGTCGACCCCGACCCGCGGCACGCCCAGCACCTCGGCGAACAGCTCGCACAGGATCTGCTCCTGCGGCGTGCGCGGCGCCCGGCCACCGGCGGTCGTGCCGGGCTCGGGCGCGGGCAGCGCCGCCCGGTCCAGCTTCCCGTTCGGCGTCAACGGCAGCACGTCCAGCAGCACGAACGCGGACGGGACCATGTAGTCCGGCAGCCGCTCGCGCAGGTACGCCGCCAGCGCCACCGCGGTCGCCCCGGCCAGGGGAACTACGTACGCGACGATTCGGTCCTCCCGGGCGAGCACCGCGACCTGGGCGACACCCGGGTGCGCGGCCAGCTCGGCCTCGATCTCGCCCGGCTCGACCCGGAACCCGCGGATCTTCACCTGGTGGTCCACCCGGCCCGCGAACTCCAGCTCGCCGTCGGAGCGCCAGCGGACCAGGTCACCGGTGCGGTACATCAGCGCGCCGGCCGGACCGTACGGGTTGGCGACGAACCGCGTGGCGGTGAGCCCGGGCCGGTTCAGGTAGCCGCGGGCGAGTCCCGCCCCGGCGAGGTACAGCTCGCCCAGCACGCCGGGGGCGACCGGTCGCAGCGCCGAATCCAGTACGTATGCCTGGCAGTTGGCGATCGGGCGGCCGATCGGTACCGGCAGCGGGCAGTCGGCGGGGTCGGCCGGCAGCGGGTAGGCGGTGATCACGTGGGTTTCGGCGGGCCCGTAGTGGTTGTGCAGCTCCCGGCCCGGTCGGCGGGCCTGGAATCGGCGCACGGCACCGCCGAGGCGCATCGCCTCACCGGCCTGGGCGATCAGCCGTAGGCTGGGTAGTTCCAGCCCGGCTTCCTCGGCGGCCTCGGCCAGTGCCTCGACCACCAGGTTGGGCGCGAACAGCTCCTCGACCCCTTGCCGGTCCAGCCAGCGGGCGAACAGCTCGGCGCTGCGGCGCTGCTCCTCGGTCGGCACCACGAGGGTCTTGCCGTACAGCAGCGCGGAGAGTGTCTCCTGCACCGAGACGTCGAAGCTGATCGCGGTGAACTGCGCGGTACGCGTGCCGGGTTCGCCACCGACGGCCCCGTGGTGCCACGCCAGCAGGTTCAGCAGCCCGGCTGCGGGCATCACCACGGCCTTGGGCCTACCGGTGGAGCCCGAGGTGTAGATGACGTAGGCCGGGTGGCGCGCGTCCACGGCGACGGCAGGGTCGTGCTCCGGCAGGTCCCCGTCCGGTGTGACGGCCGCGAGGTCGTCGAGCACCACGGTCGGCCGCGCGTCCTCCAGCATGTACGCAATACGGGCGGCCGGGTAGTCCGGGTCGACCGGCAGATAGGCCGCGCCCGTCTTGAGCACCGCGACGACGGCGACTACCAGCTCGGCCGAGCGCGGCAGTCGGAGGGCCACGACCTGCTCCGGCCCCACCCCGCGCGCGATCAGCGCGTGCGCCAGGCGGTTGGCCCTGCGGTTCAGCTCCCGGTAGGTCAGCACGGTGTCCTCGAACACCACCGCCGGAGCCTCTGGGGTCGCCCGGACCTGCGCCTCGAACAGAGCGGGCAGGCCGGCATCGGGAGCCGGGCAGGCGGTGTCGTTGCGTACGACCAGCAGCTCGTGCCGCTCCTCGGCGGTGAGGACGTCGATCCGGCTCAGCGGCCGGTCCGGCTCGGCGACCACCGACGCCAGCAGCCGCAGCCACCGGGCGACCAGTGCCTCCACCGTGGCGGGGTCGAAGAGGTCGGTGCTGTACTCGACCCGCCCGACGATGCCCTCGGCCGGCCCGCCGGTGCCGCCGCGCTCCAGCAGGTGGAAGCCGAGGTCGAACATCGCCGTCGGCGTCCGCACCAGGACGATCTCGGCGACCAGGCCGTCCAGCGCGAACTCGGTGCGGGGCACGTTCTGCAGCGCGAGCAGCACCTGGAACAGCGGCTGACGGGCGAGCGACCGGGACGGGTTGAGGGCCTCGACGACGTGCTCGAACGGCAGGTCCTGGTGCGCATACGCGGCCAGCGCGCCCTCGCGGACCCGGCCAAGGAGCTCGGCGAAGGTCGGGTCGCCACCGGTGTCCGTGCGGAGCACCAGGGTGTTGACGAAGAATCCGACGAGGTCGTCCAGGGCCTCGTCGGTCCGGCCCGCGATCAGGCTGCCGACCGGGATGTCCGTCCCCGCGCCGAGCTTGTCCAGCAGCGATGCCAGGGCGGCCTGCAGCACCATGTACACGCTGGCACCGTGCTCCCGGCCCAACTGGACCAGCCCGGCGTGCAGTTCGGCGTCCAGTTCGATCGCGAGGTGGCCGCCGGAGTAGGAGGGGGTCGCGGGGCGAGGGCGGTCGGCGGGGAGCCGGATCTGCTCCGGCAGGTCTGCCAACTGCTCCGTCCAGTAGGCCTGCTGGCGGGCGAACAGACTGTCCTGGTCGGCCGGGTCGCCGAGCAGCTCCTGCTGCCACAGGGTGTAGTCGGCGTACTGCACGGGCGGTGGCGCCCACTGCGGCTCCTGACCCTGGCGGCGTGCCGCGTACGCGGTGGCCAGGTCGGCGGCCAGCGGGCCCAGCGACCAGCCGTCACCGGCGATGTGGTGCATCACCAGGAGCAGCACGTGCTCGTCCGCCGAGACCTCGAACACCTCGGCGCGCAGCGGCGGTTCGGCCGCGAGGTCGAATCCGCGCGCTGCGGCCCCCGTCAGCAGTTCCGGTAGGTCCGTCTCGTCGGCCGTGGTGACCGACAGCCTCGGGCGCGCCACTGCGGTGGCCAGCACCTGCTGGTAGGGCACGCCGTCCGCGGCAGGGAAGATCGTGCGCAGGGTTTCGTGCCGGTCGACGACGTCGCCCAGCGCCGCCTCCAGGGCCGCCAGGTCCAGTGGTCCCGAGAGCCGCCACGCGAGCGGCATGTTGTAGACCGAGTCGGCGCGCTCCAGCTGGCGCAGGAACCACAGCCTCCGCTGGGCGGACGACAGCGGCACCAGATCGGGCCGCTCCGCCCGCCCCAGGGCGAGCCGGGCCCGGTCCGCGCCGCCGAGCCCGGCGGCCAGCCCGGCCACCGTCGGGGTCTGGAACAGGGTGCGCAGCGCCAGTTCCACGCCCAGGGCCGCACGGACCCGGGCCACCAGCCGGGTGGCCAGCAGGGAGTGCCCGCCGAGGTCGAAGAAGTCGTCGTCGACACCGACCTGAGGCAGACCCAGTACCTCGGCGAACAGCTCGGCCAGTACCTGTTCCTGAGGAGTGTGCGGGGCCCGGCCGGCCCGCGACGTTGCGTACTCCGGCTCGGGCAGGGCGCGCCGGTCCAGCTTGCCGCTGGCGTTCAGCGGCAGGACGTCGAGGGAGACGAACGCGGCCGGCACCATGTAGTCGGGCAGCCGCCCGCGCAGGTGCGCCCGCAGGTCCTCCGGCCGGAGCTCCGCCCCGGTGGCGGGCACCGGGTAGGCGACCAGGCGGGTGTCCCCTGCCTGGTCCTGCCGGACGGTCACGGCGGCCTGCGCGACCTGCGGGTGTTCCGCCAACGCCGTCTCGATCTCGCCGAGTTCGATCCGGAAGCCCCGGATCTTGACCTGGTCGTCGGTGCGGCCGAGGAACTCCAGGTTCTCGTCCGACCCCCACCGCACGAGGTCACCGGTGCGGTACATCCGCGACCCGCTGGGACCGAACGGGTCCGCCACGAACCGTCCCGCGGTCAGGCCCGGCCGGTTCAGGTAACCGCGCGCCAGCCCCGCACCGGCGATGTACAGCTCACCCGGTACACCCGCGGGCACCGGCTGCAACGCGGCGTCGAGCACGTGCAGCCGGACACCGCCGAGCGGACGGCCGATCACCTGGCGCGGGCTCGACTCCAGCGGCGCGACGACCGAGTCCACCGTGCACTCGGCCGGCCCGTAGTAGTTCAGGGCGAACACCCCGTCGGCCGCCCGCAACCGTTCCCACAGGTGCTCCGGAACGGTCTCCCCGCCCAGCCCGACCCATGACGGACGCCACCGCGGGTTGTCCAACAGCCCGTGATCGACGAGGACTTGCAGGTAGGACGGGGTGCCGCCGACCGTGTCCAGCCCGGCCCGCGCCGCGTACGCAAGGTAGGCATCCGGGTCGGTCCAGGTCGCCTCGTCCAGGACGTGCAGCTCGTGGCCGGCGTACAGGGCGAACAGCTGGTCGCAGGAGGCGTCGAACGACACGGACGTGGTCAGCCCCACCCGCACCCGCTCCCCCGTCCGGAAGATCAGCGGACACTGGTCGGCGAACAGGTTGGACAGGCCGCCGTGCGTCGCCACCACGCCCTTGGGCTTGCCGGTGGAACCGGAGGTGTAGATGACGTAGGCCGGATGGGCCGGGTCGATGGCCACCGCGGGGTCCGTCGCCGGGCGACCCGCCACCAGCCCGGCCGCCTCCGGGTCGTCGGTCACCAGCCACCCGGCCGAGCCGTCCGGCAGCCGGCCCCGGGTTCGGGAGTCGGTCACCATCAGGACCGGCCGGGCGTCGTCGAGCATGTAGGCGATCCGCGCGGCCGGGTACTCCGGGTCGACCGGGAGGTACGCGGCGCCGCTCTTCAGTACCGCGAGGATGGCCACCACCAGCTCGGCCGACCTCGGCAGCGCCACTGCCACCAGCCGCTCCGGCCCCGCGCCCCGCGCGATCAGCGCGTGCGCCAGCCGGTTCGCCCGCGCGTCCAACTCCGCGTAGGTCAGCGACGCTTCCGGCCCTACCAGCGCGACGGCATCCGGAGTCGCGCGCACCTGAGCCCGGAACAGCTCCGGCAGGCTCTCGGTGAAGGCCTGGGCCGCCGGTCCGGTACCCAGCGCCGTCAGCTCACCGTGCTCCTCGGCGGTGAGCAGACCGAACCGGCTGAGCCGCCGCTGCGGGTCGGCGACCACGGCGCGGAGCAGCCGCTCCCACCGCTCGATCATCGTCTCGACGGTGGCCGGGTCGTACAGGTCGCCGGTGTACTCGACGGACCCGTCGATCCCCTCCGGGGTGCCGTCCTGTGCGTGCCGCTCGGACATGGTGAAGATCAGGTCGAGCTTGGCGGTGGTCGACGTCGACGGCATGTCGCCGACGCGCAGCCCGGGCGGCGCGAAGTCGGCCCGGGGTGCGTTCTGCAGCACCAGCATGACCTGGAACAGCGGGTGGTGCGCGAGCGACCGGACCGGGTTGAGTGCCTCGACCAGGTACTCGAACGGCAGGTCCTGGTGCGCGTACCCGGCCAGGGCGGTCTCCCGGACCCGGCCAAGCAGTTCGGCGAACGTCGGATCGCCCGAGGTGTCGTTCCGGAACACCAGGGTGTTGACGAAGTAGCCGACCAGTTCGTCCTGCGCCTGGTCGGTCCGGCCCGCGACCGGGCTGCCGACCGGGATGTCGTCGCCCGCGCCTAGCTTGCTCAGCAGCACCGCGAGACCGGCCTGGAGCACCATGAACAGACTGGTGCCGTGGGCGCGGGCGAGTTCGCGCAGCCCGCGGTGCAGCTCGGCGTCCAGCCCGGCACGTACGGAACCGCCGCGGTGCGAGGCGACCGCCGGGCGGGGCCGGTCGCCGGGCAGCTGGAGCTGCTCGGGCAGATCGGCCAGCTGTCGGGTCCAGTAGGCCGCCTGGCGGGCGAACAGGCTGTCCCCGTCGGCCGCGTCCCCGAGCAGCTCGTGCTGCCACAGGGTGTAGTCGGCGTACTGGACCGGCAGCTCCTCCCACTGCGGCTCCTCGCCGCGGCAGCGCGCCGTGTAGGCGGTGGTCAGGCCCTGTGCGAGCGGGCCCAGCGACCAGCCGTCACCCGCGATGTGGTGGAGCACCACCTGGAACACGTGCTCGTCCGCCGCCAGCTCGAACAGACCGGCACGCAGGGGCACATCGACCGCCAGGTCGAACCGACGGGCCTTCGCTTCCGCCATGACGGCCGGCAGCTCGGACTCGGGGGTCCGGCTGACGAGCAGCCGCGGGCGGGCTGCCTCGACATCCAGCACCTGCTGGTACGGCACGCCGTCGACCGCCGGGAAGACGGTGCGCAGGCTCTCGTGCCGGGCCACCACGTCCGCCACCGCGGACTCCAGGGCTCGCCGGTCCAGATCCCCGGACAGCCGCCAGGCCAGGGAGATGTGGTAGTTCGCGCCGGCGCCCTCCAGCTGGTGCAGGAACCACAGCCGCCGCTGCGCGAACGACAGCGGGATCGCTTCGGGGCGTTCACGCCGTGCCAGGGCGGTCTGCGCCGGTCCGGCCGCCACCAGGGCGGCGGCCAGGCCGGCCGGGGTCGGCGCCTCGAACAGGGTGCGCAGCGGCATTTCCACGCCGAGCGTCGCGCGGATCCGGGCCGCCAGGCGGGTGGCGAGCAGGGAATGCCCGCCCAGGTCGAAGAAGCCGTCCTCGACACCGACCGACGCCACGCCCAGGACCTCGGCGAACAGCTCGCAGAGGACCTGCTCCTGCGGGGTGCGCGGCGCGCGGGCGGTGGCCGCCGGGGCGAGGTCGGGGGCGGGCAGGGCCCGGTGGTCCAGCTTGCCGTTGGCGGTCAGCGGCAGCGCGTCCAGCACGACGAACGCCGACGGAACCATGTACTCCGGCAGCCGCTCGCGCAGGTGCGCGCGCAGTTCGGCCGAACTCGCTGCGGTACCCACGGCCGGCACCAGGTACGCGACCAGCCGGGTGTCGTCGGCCCGCTCCTGCCGGGCCAGGACAGCGACCTGGGCGACGCCGGGGTGCGCGGCCAGCGCCGCCTCGATCTCGCCGAGCTCGATCCGGAAGCCACGCACCTTCACCTGCTGGTCGGCCCGGCCGACGTAGCGCAGACCACTGCCTCCCCCAGCCTCCGGCCGGGGGGACCCCCAGGCGGCGCGGCGCACCACGTCGCCGCTGCGGTACATCCGCGATCCCGGCGGTCCGAACGGGTCGGCCACGAAGCGCCCGGCGGTCAGGCCGGGCCGGTTCAGGTAACCGCGCGCCAGCCCTGAACCCGCGACGTACAGCTCGCCGGGCACGCCCGGGGCCACCGGCCGCAGGTGGGCGTCCAGCACGTACGTCCGCAGGTCCGCAATGGCCGCGCCGATCTCGCCGGCGGCGGTTCCGGCCCGGTCGAGCGCCGCGTACGTGACGTGCACCGTGGTCTCGGTGATGCCGTACATGTTCACCAGCCGCGGCGCGTCGTCCGGGTGTCGCTCGTACCAGCTCGCCAGCCGGGCGTGCTCCAGCGCCTCGCCGCCGAACACGACGGTCCGCAGAGCGAGTTCGCGGGGGTGCTCGGCGTCCGCCTGCATCAGCTGGTAGAACGCGGAGGGCGTCTGGTTGAGCACGGTCACCCGTTCGCGGGCAAGGAGTTCCAGGAAGCGGCCGGGCGAGCGGCTGGTCTCGTGGTCCACGACCACCAGACGGCCGCCGTGCAGCAGCGGACCCCACAGCTCCCACACCGAAAAGTCGAAGGCGTAGGAGTGGAAGAGCGTCCAGACGTCCTCGGCGGAGAAGCCGAACAGGTTCTCGGTGGTGCCGAACAGCCGCACCACGTTCCGGTGCGAGACCACCACACCCTTGGGGTTGCCGGTGGAGCCGGAGGTGTAGATGACGTAGGCGGCGTGGCCCGGGTCGAGGGGAACCTCCGGGTCCGTGTCCGGCAGCCCGTCCAGGTCGTCCGCGTCCAGCAGCAGCCGGTCCACCGGGTCCGCGCCCGGCAGGTCGCCGATCCGGCTCGTGGTCACGAGGAGCGCGGGCCGGGCGTCCTGGAGCAGGTAGGCGATCCGGGCGGCCGGGTACTGCGGGTCCACCGGCAGGTAGGCGCCGCCCGCCTTCAGCACGGCGAGCACCGCCACGACCTGCTCCGCCGAGCGCGGCAGGGCCAGCGCCACACGCTGCTCCGGGCGCACCCCCCGGTCGATCAGGGCGTGCGCGAGCCGGTTCGCGCGGGCGTTCAACTCGCCGTACGTCAGGGTGACTTCGCCGTCCGTGAGGGCGACGGCGGCCGGGTTCGCCCGTACCTGTCGCTCGAACAGCGCGGTCAGGCTGCTCTCCGACGGTGCCTCGCTCCGGTCGGTACGCGCCGGGAGCAGCGCGCGGAGCTCGTCGGCGGACAGCACGTCCACCTGGCCGATCCGCCGGCCGGGGTCGGCGGCGACGGCGCGCAGCAGCCGCTGCCACCGCTCGACGATCCCGGCCACGGTGGCCTCGTCGAACAGGTCGGTGCTGTACTCCACCACGCCCGACAGGCCGTCCTCGCCTGGCTGTTCGGCCAGGATGAAGGTCAGGTCGCACTTGGCCGTCCCGGTGTGGACCAGGTCGGTCGCCACCCGCAGCCGGGGCAGGTCGAACGTGCCGAGGGGCGCGTTCTGCAACGCGAGCATGGTCTGGAACAGCGGGTGGTGCGCCAGCGACCGGGCCGGGTTCAGCGCCTCCACCAGGTGCTCGAACGGCACGTCCTGGTGCGCGTACGCGGCCAGCGCGCCGGTGCGCACCCTGCCCAGCAGTTCGGTGAACGACGGGTCGCCGGAGAGGTCGGTGCGCAGCACCAGGGTGTTGACGAAGAGGCCGACCAGGTCGTCCGCGGCCTCGTCGGTGCGTCCGGCGATAGGCGTGCCTACGGGTACGTCGGTGCCCGCGCCCAACTTGCCCAGCAGGGCGGCCAGTCCGGCCTGGAGCACCATGAAGAGGCTCGCCCCGCCGTCCCGGGCGAGCGCACGCAGGCCCTGGTGCAGTTCGGCGTCGATCCGCACCGGCAGGTGGGCGCCCCGGTAGGACATCGCGGCCGGCCGGGGCCGGTCGAACGGCAGCTCGACCTGTTCGGGCAGGTCGACCAACTGGTCCTGCCAATAAGCTAGTTGGCTGTTCAGCAGGCCGTCCTGGTCCGAGCCGTCGCCGAGCAGCTCCCGCTGCCAGAGGGCGTAGTCGGCGTACTGGACCGGCAGCGGTGACCACTCCGGCTTCGCGCCCTCGGCGCGGGCAGCGTAGGCGGCCGTGAGGTCCCGTGAGAGTGGCCCCATCGACCAGCCGTCGCCGGCGATGTGGTGCACCACCAGCAGCAGTACGTGCTCCTCGTCCGCCAGCTGGAAGAGTTCGGCGTGCAGCGGCGGTTCCTCGGCGAGGTCGAAGCCGTATCGGGCCGCCTGCGCCAGCTGCTCCGGCAGTTCTCGTTCGCCGAGCTCGGTCATCCGCAGCCGGGGCCGGGCCTCCTCCGGGTCCAGCACCCGCTGGCAGGGCTCGTCGTCGACCGTCGGGAAGACGGTGCGCAGGCTCTCGTGCCGCTCGACCACGTCCGCCAGGGCGGCTTCCAGGGCCCGTCGGTCCAGACTCCCGGACAGCCGCAGGGTCAGCGGGATGTTGTAAGTGGCGCTCGGGCCCTCCATGCGGTGCAGGAACCACAACCGGCGCTGCGCGAAGGACAGCGGGACGGCCTCCGGCCGCTCGCGCCGCCCCAGCGCCGGACGGGCCCGGCCCGCGACATCCACGGCCGCCGCCAGTTCCGCCACCGTCGGTGCGTCGAAGAGGTCGCCGAGCCGCAGCTCCACGCCGAGGATCGAGCGGGCCTTGGCGACCAGCCGGGTGGCCAGCAGGGAGTGTCCGCCGAGGTCGAAGAAGCTGTCGTCGAGGCCGGGCTCGGCCACCCCGAGCACCTCGGCGAACAACCCGACGAGCAGGTGCTCGGTCGCGGTGCGCGGTGCGCGGCCGGGCGCGGCAAACTGTCGCTCGGGCGCCGGGAGAGCCCGCCGGTCGAGCTTGCCGTTCGGGGTCATCGGCAGCGCGTCCAGCAGCACGTACGCGGCCGGCACGAGCTGCCGGGGCAGTCGGTCACGCAGGTGGTCGCGCAGGGCGGGGCCGGTCACGGTGGCGCCGGGCTCGGGCACCGCGTAGGCGACCAGCCGGGATTCCTCCTCGGTGCGCACCATCACGGCGGCCCGGGCGACCTGTGGGTGCTCGGCGAGAACGGCCTCGATCTCACCGAGCTCGACCCGGAAGCCGCGGATCTTGACCTGGTCGTCGGTGCGGCCCAGGAACTCCAGGTTCCCGTCCGAGCCCCACCGCACCAGGTCCCCGGTGCGGTACATCCGCGACCCGCTCGGCCCGAACGGGTCCGCGACGAACCGCCCGGCGGTCAGCCCCGGCCGGTCGAGGTAGCCCCGGGCCAGTCCCGCGCCCGCGATGTACAGCTCACCCGCCGCACCGGTCGGCAGCGGCCGCAGGGCGCCGTCGAGCACGTACAGCCGGGCGTTGGTGACCGGCCGGCCGATCACCGGGCGTGGGCTCGACTCCAGCGGCGCGACCACCGAGTTGACGGTGCATTCGGACGGTCCGTAGAGGTTGAGGCAGGACACTCCCTCCGCCGCCCGCAGCTGCTCCCACAGCCGCTCCGGGACGGCCTCGCCGCCCGCCGCGACCAGTGCCGGTCGCCGCTGCGGGTCACTCAGCAGCCCGTGGGAGACGAGCACTTGGAGGTAGGACGGGGTGGCTTCGATGTAGTCCAGTCCGCAGCGCGCCGCGTAGTCGACGAAGGCGTCGGGGTCGGTCCAGGTCGCGTGCTCCAGGACGTGCAGCTCGTGGCCCCCGAACAGGGCGGACAGCTGGTTCCAGGAGGCGTCGAAGGACACCGAGGTGGTCAGCGCCACCCGCAGCCGCTGCCGCTCCTTCAGTAGCGGCGCGAAGTGCACCTGCCGGAGGTCGGTGAGCAGGTCGAGCAGGCCGCCGTGGGTCGGCAGCACGCCCTTGGGCCGTCCGGTGGAACCGGAGGTGTAGATGACGTACGCCGGGAGGCCCGGGTCGACGGCCACCATCGGGTCGGCCGCCGGGCAGTCGGTCACCAGGGCGGCCGTCTCCGGGGCGTCGAGTACCAGCCGGTCGACGGGCCCGGCCTCGGGCAGCCGCCCCTCGCTGCGGGAGTCCGTGACCAGCAGGGCCGGCCGGGCGTCGTCGAGCAGGTACGCGATCCGGGCGGCCGGGTACTCGGGGTCGACCGGCACGTACGCCGCCCCGGTCTTCAGCACCGCGAGGATCGCGACCACCAGCTCCGCCGAGCGCGGCAGGGCCACCGCCACCCGCCGCTCCGGGCCCGCTCCCCGGGCGATCAGGGCGTGTGCCAGCCGGTTGGCCCGCGCGTCCAGTTCCGCGTACGTCAGCGAGACGTCGCCGCACACCAGCGCGACCAAGTCCGGAGTCGCCCGGACGTGCTCCCGGAACAGCGCCGGCAGGCTCGTGGCCGGGGTCTGCGCCACCGGTCCGGAGCCGAGCTCCGCCAGCTCGCGGCGCTCCTCGGCGGTGAGCAGTTCGATCCGGCCCACCGGCTCGTCCTGGTCGCAGTCCGCGAGGGTGTCCAGCAGGGCGAGCAGCCGCTGCTGGTGGCCGGCGAGGTCGTCGGGGCCGTACGCCTCCGGCGAGCCGTGCAGCCGGAGCAGCGGCGGGTTGCCGTCCCGGTAGTCGAAGACCCAGACGGCGAGGTCGGTGGTCGACCCGGACACGAAGTGGTGCACGGAGGCCGGGTGCCCGGCGAAGCTCGGCCTGGAGTTGAAGGCCATGATGTTGACGATCAGCGGGAACGCCGTCCCGATGCTGCCGGGGGCGCCAAGGTCCCGCAGCAGGTCCTCGCTGCGGTAGCGCTCGTGCGCGACGGCCGTCTCGACCTCCCGCGCCGCCTGGGCGACGAGTTCGCGCCACGGCATGTCCGGCCGGACCGTCAGCCGCAGCGGCACCACGTTGGACGTCGTGCCCGGCACCGCCGTCAGGTCGCGGTCGGCGCCCCGGCGGGCGGTGACGGGCAGGGCGAGCACCACGTCCTGGTTTCCGGTCAGGCGGTGGGCGTAGAGCGCCGTCGCCGCGACCACCAGGCGGGACCACCGGACGCCGGAACGTCCCGCCGCTGCCCGCAGGGCGTCCGGGCGGCGCAGTTCCCGCTCCTCGGCCAGCCGGAGGGCACGGTGCGGGTCGGTCGCGGAGGTGTCGGTGAGCCGGGTCGGGGCGGGCAGGTCGGCGAAGCGCTCGGTCCAGTAGGCGCGGTCGGCGGCGAAGTCGGCGGAGGCGCGGTAGGCGGCGTCGCTGTCGACCAGATCCCTCAGCGAGCCGAACGGGCAGGGCGGCACGGCGCCGCCCTCGGCCAGTGCCGAGTACACCTCGCCGACCCGCTGCCGGAGCATGGAGCTGCTGATCGCGTCCAGCACCACGTGGTGGTAGTTCAGGTACCAGAGGTACTCCGTCGGCGAGGCCTTGATCAGCGCGTGGCCGAACAGCGGGTCACGGGCTAGGTCCAGCGGGCGCAGCAGGTCCCGCTCCATCCATGCCACGGCCGCCGCCCGGGGGTCGGGCTCCCCGCTGAGGTCGAGATGGGCCGGAGCCCAGTTCCAGCTCTCCCGGAGGACCTGGCGCGGACCCTCGCCGTCATCGACGAAGGTCACGTGCAGGGCGTCGACCTCGTCGACCACCCGGCGCAGCGCGGTCTCGAACAGCTCCCGGTCCACCGGCCCGTGGATCTCCAGGCACTCGCCGACGCGATAGCCGGGAATCGGCGTCCGGGAGCGCTGCTCGGCCAGCCAGATCTCGCGCTGGGCCGCTGTCAGGGGAAGGGCGTCACCATCGCGACGGGACATGGGGGACCTCCGAAGGTGTGGGCAGGCGTGGTGGGGCACGCAGGACCGCGCCGACCGTGGTGTCGTCACACGGTCGGCCGGCCGGGGGGACGGCTGCTGCGGTCAGGCGGCGGGTTCGCCGGCCTGGAGTTGCCACAGGGATGCGTAGAGTCCGTGCTGGGCGAGGAGTTCGTCGTGGGTGCCCTGCTCGGCGACGACGCCGCCCTTGTCCATGACGTAGATGCGGTCGGCGTGGCGGACCGTGGAGAGCCGGTGGGCGATGACCAGCACCGTCCGGTCGGCCGCGAAGACGCGGAGCGCGCGCTGGATGGCGGCCTCGGTCTCGTTGTCCACGGCGGAAGTGGCTTCGTCGAGGATCACGACCGGCGCGTCCTTGAGGATCGCGCGGGCCAGCGCGATCCGCTGTCGCTGGCCGCCGGAGAGTGCGGCACCGCGTTCGCCGATCACCGTGTCGTAGCCGTCCGGCAGCGTCGCGACGAAGGTGTGCGCCTCGGCCTTCATGGCCGCCTCGGTCACGGCCTCGTCCGAGGCTCCGAAGCTGCCGTAACGGATGTTGTCGGCGACGGTGCCGTCGAAGAGGAAGGGGTCCTGGGCGACGAACCCGATCGCGTGGCGCAGGTCGTGCCGCGACAGCTCGCGCACGTCCCGCCCGTCGAGCAGCACGCTGCCGATGTCCGCGTTCTGGAATCGCATCAGCAGCTTGGCAATCGTGGTCTTGCCGGAGCCGGTGGCACCGACGAGGGCGGTGACCCGCCCGGCGGGGATGGTCAGCGAGAGGTCCTCCAGCGCCGGTGGCCGATCGGGGTAGGCGAAGGTCACCTTGTCGAGGACGATCTCCCCGCGCGCCTTCTCGGCGTCGAGCGGTCCGCCGGTGCCGTCGGTCTCGACGGGCAGGGCGCGCAGCCGCTGGACCCGATCGTAGGCTGCGATCGTGCGTTGGTACTGGTCGACGATGCCGCCGAGCCGGTTCATCCGCAGCATGACCATCTGGGGCAGCCCGATCAGCGGGCTGAACACCTCGAACGGCAGGCTGCCGTCGAGCACCGCCCGGCCGCCGATCAGCAGGGTTCCGGCCATCGAGCTGGTCGTGCAGACCCGGACGATCTCGGCGTGGCGGATCGTGCTCCGGTCGGTGTGCCGGCTGCTGTCCTGGACCTCCGCGCTCAGCCGGTCGATGCGCTCGGCCTCGTAATCCTCGGTGCAGAAGCTCTTGACGGTGGCACCGGCCTCCAGCGTGTTCACCAACTGGCTGTGCAGCTTGGCCCGGTGCTCGCCGGAGACGGCGTAGTCGGCCGCGACTTTGTCCTGGTAGTGGAACGACAGCCAGGCGATGACGGGGATGGGCAGGAACGCGATCCAGGCGATCTGCGGTGCCAGCAAGAGGAACAGCGGCACCAAGAGCGCCAGACTGGTGCCGAGTTGCAGCAGGTCGTTGGCCGAGGTGGCGAAGAAGGTGCCCAGCTGACGGACGTCGTCGGTGAGCGCGCCGGCGATCCGGGTGGTCCGCTCGCCTTCCAGATGCCGTAGTTCGAGGTGCTGGACGTGGGCGTACGTCCGGTTGCGCCAGTCGTGCTCGATGTCCTGGCCGAGTCGGCGCCATTGGAGGTTCGAGGCGTACGAGAGGCCCGCCACGGCGCCGCAGGCGGCGGTCATCAGCCCCGCCAGCCCGAGGAGTTGGGCGGACGCGGTGGTCAGGCCGAGACGGACCAGCGGAGCTGCCTGCCCCTTGATGAGGACCAGTCCGGTCCAGCCGAGGAAGGTACCGAGCGCCATCTCCGAGGCCTGGCAGGCGACGGACAGGGCAACGGCCCCGTAGAGACGGCGTCGGTGCGGTCCGACGATCTCCACCAGGGGGTGGCGTTCGACGCCGGGCCCGACCGCTTCCTGGGACGCGTCGACCGATCTGCGCCAGGCCTTGCGAAGGACAGCCGTGGTCAGCGCGGCCACCCCGCCCACTGCCACCAGTTGCCTGCTCAGCGCCGACCCCTTGATCAGTGCGATCCCGGCCGCGACCCCGCCGCCGACGGCGAGCACCGGTCGCACGACCAGGCCGCGGTCCGCCCTCGGGGCCGCTGCGGCGACGGGTCGGGCTGGTGCCGGGCGTCCCGCTCCGGTCGGATCCTCCGCGACCAGGGTGACGGCTCTGCGGACGATCCGGCCGACGTCCGTGGCGCGCAGCCGTGCATCGTGCCGGACGAGCACCCCGCCGGTGACCGGGTTGGCCCGGGCCTCGGTGATCCCGGGAATGCGGCGCAGCGCGGCGGCGAGGATCTCGGCCGTCCGTGGCCGTCCGAGCACCAGCTTGATGTCCCAACGCTGACGGCCCGGAGTGACCGAGCGCGGGCTCACGTCCCATTCCGCGGACCGGAATCCGGCCGCGGCACCCAGTAGCGATGACATGCGTACGATCACCTGTTTACGGAGGTCACGGGTAATCCGTCAACGGGCGCGGAGAATTTCGCGCACGGTGGATTACTGCGACGGAGCGGAAAGTCCGAAAGAGGGCGGAGGCGCGGCCGAAAGGCCCACGGCCGACCGCCGCGAGGACCCGTTTTCCTGGGGCGGCAGGAAGACGCGCTCAGGCGGCGGGCCGGACCGCACATCAGGGCGTCACTGCGCCTTCGCGGCGCTGGCGGTCGCACGGATCTTCGGAGTCCTGGCCTCGTCCTTCTCGCCGCTCGAGGCTGCACCCTCGGTGGGCCGGTCTCCCTCACCAGCGGCGATCTGCGCCGCCACCATCTCGGCGGCCACCTCGACCGCGAGGTCGTGGATGTTCTCTCCGGCCTCTTGGGCCGCTTTCTTCACCTCCATGACAAGACCGACGGACGTCGTGACGACACCGCGCACCAGCGGCTTGAGGACACGCTTGGCCAGTGGCGCGATGATGAGACCGATCAGAAACGGCGGAACGACGGGCGGCATGATGCTCCAACTTCTCTACGCAGATGTATGACGGGGGACCCAGGGCACTGCGCACCCCGGAGCACGCACAGCGGGGAAGGCGGAGGCACCCATTTCCGGAATTCTCGATATCCAGTGCCGGACTCCCCGACGGGTTGAATTCCTTGTCGATGGGGTAATCCGTCCGCTCATCGATCACGGTAGCCCAGTCATGACCGTCGAGGCCAAACGGTCTCGGCGGGTTTCACTCATGCGAGTGCTATCCATGTTCGGACCGCTACGGATTGCAGTAGGTGCATCCACCAAGCGAAGTACTTTTCTCATTTACCTATTACTAGTGTCGGCTGCACGGTGACTGCCGAGTTCGCGCGCCGCCCTCCGGCACAGGGCGGGAAATTGCAGCGCGTCTCCTCCCAGCACCGCCTCGTGGAAGGCCCGCACGTCCCGAACCCGGCACTCACCGCGGTCCGGCCACCGCCGTACGCGCCCGATCTGAACCCGGTCGAGGCCGCCGGCTGGTCACTCGTGCGCAGAGCAATGGTCCACACCGCCTCCGACACATCCGACGGCCTCGACCGCACGCTCCGCCGCGAGTTACGCAAGATCCAGCTCCGGCCCACCTGATCGGCGGCTGCCTCACCGCCACCGGCCAGTTCCGACCTTTCACGGACGAGTGAACTCCCCGCCGACCACTGGCGAACCGGCTGCTGCGAACACCAGCATGGCCGACATGGCCACCACGCACCCCCGAGCTGAGCGGGCCGCCCAGGCCCGGGCGGCCGAAGCCCAGCTCGCCGCCGACGGAATCGACGGGGTGGTGTTCGGCTGGGTCGACAACGCCGGCCTGACCCGGGTGAAGTCCGTCCCGCTCGCCCAGCTCGAACACGCCGCCGAGTACGGCGTCGGCGCCGTACCCTGCTTCGACGTCTCCCTGGTGGACGACTCCTTCACCGTTGCGCCTTCGAGTACCGGCCCGGTGGGCGACCTGCGGCTCGTCCCCGACCTCGACCGGCTCACCCCGCTCGCCGCCCAGCCCGGCTGGGCCTGGGCCCCGGCCGACCGCTACACCCAGGACGGCACCCCGCACCCTGGCTGCCAGCGCCGATTCGCCCGCCAGGTCACCGAGGCCGTCGAGCGGCGCGGGCTTTCGGTGCGAGCCGGGATCGAGGTCGAGTGGGTGGTGGCCGACGCCGCCGGGGCCCCCACGACGGTCGGGCCCGGGTACGGGATGACCCGCTTCGTCGAGCACTCCGACTACCTGCGGGAGGTGCTGCGCGCCCTCACCGCCCAGGGGTTGGCCGTGCTCCAGCTCCACCCCGAGTACGCCGCCGGGCAGTTCGAGGTCTCGGTCGCCGCCGAGGGGCCGGTCGAGGCGGCCGACAGCACGATGCTGGTGCGCCACACCATCCGGGCCGTCTCCGCCCGGCACGGCTTGCGGGTCTCGTACGCGCCCGTCTTCACCGAAGGCTCGGTCGGCAACGGCGCCCACCTGCACCTCAGCCTCTGGCGACAGGGCCAGAACCTTGGGCACGGCGGCCTCGGCCCCCACGGGCTGCACCCCGACGCCGAGCAGTTCTTCGCGGGCGTACTGGCCGAGCTGCCCGCCCTGCTCGCCCTCGGCGCGCCCAGCGTCGCCTCCTACCTGCGGCTGGTCCCCTCTCGCTTCGCCGGGGCCTACCGCTGCTGGGGCCTGGAGAACCGTGAGGCGGCGCTGCGCCTGATCACCGGCTCCGCCGCCGGGCAGGCCAACGCCGAGCTCAAGTGCTTCGACGCCGCCGCCAACCCGTACCTGGAGATCGGCGGCGTGCTGGCCGCCGGACTCGCCGGCCTGGACGCCGGCCTGCCCCTCCCGCCCGAGACCCCGAGCGATCCGGCCGCCCTCGGCGCGGCGGAGCGACTCCCGGCGAGCCTGCCGGAGGCGATCGACGCGTACGAGAAGTCCGCACTGCTGCGGCAGGCGCTCGGTCCCGAGTTGTACGAGGCCGTGCTGGCCGTCCGGCGGGCGGAGGCGGAGCTGTTCGGGATGCACACAGATGCGGACGTCATCGAGGCCGTCCGCTGGCGCTACTGACGAGCATCGGCTCTGGTCCGCCGGCTCCCCATCCATAAGTTGGTCGAGGACCCGCTGGTCGCCGTCAAGCTTCACAGAGCTCAGCAGGATGCGGCCCCAGAAGGTGCGGAGCAGATCCTTGGCCACGCCCGTGCCTGAGGCCGAAGCGGTCGCAGGCACGGCGTCGTCCGAGGTGAGGGGAGCGGGCCAGGCGCCCATGCCATCGAGCGCCACGCCTGCCCACATAGGCTGCGGGGACCTGCGCGAGCCGGGCATCGTAGGTGTGCACCAGAATCCGACTCCGGGCAACACACCAGGCCTTCTGCGGCGGCAGCCCCGCACCCACCACCCGCGGCGCCCACGCTCCGGACCGTGTGAGCGGCGGTCGTTCCACATGGCGAAATTCATTTCATACGGCAGTCGCCACGGCCGTGCCCGCGGCGACTGCCGGTGCGCTCGGCGGAACTGCCGGCGTAGGTAGCGGTGTGCCAGCCCCACCGAGAGGGGAGTCAGCTCCTTCGAGGTACCAAGTCTCACCGTCCCAGCAGGGATGGTCGCGGTGGCGTCGGCGGTACTGCTGCCGAGACTGGCGATTACCCCGGCGTTTAATCAGCTGTGCTGCTGCGGCTGGCCTGTCCGGGCAAGAAGAACGCGTTCGCGACTTTGCAGCGAGTATCTGGAGACCCAGGTTGCGTACTGGAATCCGAAGACGAAGAGCAGTGCCTGGATGGCCAGTTGAGAGCGGTGGAAGTGGTCGGGTACGGAGGACATCTGCATCAGCCCACTTCGGCTCTGCGAGAGGATCCGGGAGTCAAACCGGTAACAGCGGGTTCCAGTGGCTTCGCCATGTAGACCGCCTCGGCGCCGTAGCTCGCGGGCAGCCCGATCTCGGGTCGGGCGCGGTAGCCCAGCCGGGACCACAGCACTTCGGAGCCGCGCACGGCGACCAGCGAGAGGGTCCGGTAGCGGGCCGCCCGCCCGGTCTCCTCCAGATGCCGCTGCATCCGGCGGGCCAGGCCCCGGCCGCGCGCCCGCTCGGCAATCACCAGGTCGTGGGTGTGCAGGTTGCTCCCTCGGTTGCTCTCCTGTACCGCGCCGCCCTCGGCCAGGCTCAGGTCCGGGCAGCGGAACAGCGGGTACGGCAATGCGAGCAAGTAGCCTCCGAAGCCGCCCGCGTGCTCCAGCACGAAGCAGGTCGAGGGCGAGGCGCGGTGCCTGGAGCGCAGTGCCTCCCGCCCCTCGGACAGACCGCTCGCGGCGTAGGCGCGTTCCTCCAACTCGACCACCTCGTCCCAGTCCTCCTCCCGGAACCGCCGGATCCGAGTGTCGGTCATGCGTCTCCTCCGTCCAGAGCCGGGCCTCCGACGCAGGTGTACGGCAGCGGCGCGAAGCCGTTGAACCCCCGGGTGGCGTAGGCGGCGGCGTACGCGCCGCAGGAGTGGACCCACACCGGGTCGCCGGAGGTGATCGCGCGCGGGACCCGTACCAGGCCGTCCTCCTGGGCGTACGCGTCGTCGCTGTCGCAGGTCGGGCCGGCCACCCTGGCGTCGACGAACTGCCCGCCGGAATGGGTGGGGAACTCCAGGCGGTACTGCAACTGGTCCATCTCGTAGAGGCCGTTGAACTTGCCGCAGCTCAGGTAGAGCCAGTCCTCGCGAGTGCCGTCGAGCCGATGGCGGGAAGAGAGCCGGGCGACGTGGGCGCGGATCGCACCGTGGTCGGCGACCAGGTAGCGGCCGGGCTCCAGCAGGAAGTCCAGCGGGGCGGCGTTGACGGCACGCAGTCGTTCCATGCCCTCGCGGATCACCACGAACATCTTGTCCAGCGGCGGTTCCAGCGGCCGGCCGTGCCGGTCGAGGACGCCGAGGGCGGGCAGTCCGCCGCCGAGGTTGATCCGGTCCGGGGTGATGCCGCGCCGGCTGAGCGTCTCCAGGACCGCCGCCAGCGAGTCGATCGCCGCGACCCAGGCCTCGGCGGTCATCTGCTGGGAGCCGACGTGCACCGACAGGCCGGAGGGCACCAGGCCTGCGCTCCGGGCGGCGCCGAGCACCCGCAGGGCGTCCTCGGGCGAGCAGCCGAACTTGCGGCTGAGGCCCCACAGCGCGCCCTCGCCGGTGGTCGCGAGCCGGCAGAACACCCGGGATCCGGGGGCGTGTTCCGCAATCGCGCCGACGTCCTCCAGGCAGTCGGTGGCGAAGTCACGCACACCCAGCCGGTAGGCCTCGGCGATGTTGCGGTCGGACTTGACGGTGTTGCCGTAGTGGATCAGCCCGGGGGCCACCCCGGTGCGCAGCGCCTGAGCGATCTCCTGCGGGCTCGCCGCGTCGAAGCCGGAGCCGAGCCGGGCGAGGTGGCCGAGCACCTCGTCCACCGGGCAGGCCTTCATCGCGAACCGGACGGCGACGCCGGGCAGTTCGGCGCACAGGGCGGCGTACTGGCGGCCGATGCCGTCCAGGTCGTAGATGATGGTGTCCTCGATGGCAGCGGCGAGCGCGGCGCGCAGGGCGGGGCGGTCGTGCTGGTCAGGGATGGGCGCGATGGATGCGTGCACGGTGGCCGGCGCGGTCGGGGCGCGGTGGCCGAATCTGCCATGGTCGGCCGTCCGACGCGGTTCGGCGATCTGGCGCACGTCGGTGGTCTGAGGCCTCACGTGTGAACTCCCGGTCCGACTGGATGAATGATGCCAAGGGTTTGCTGGCCCGCATGAGATGAAGCGAGGGAGTCCAAAGGTCGGCTGTGACGCCTGACCTGGACTCCCTCCACGCCGCACTCTATGCACTTCCGGGACCCGTGCCTGCACCTGCTGCGCACCCTGCGCGGGCCGCCCGCCACCTTCGCGCTGACCGGCGCAAAAGCCGACGATCGTGAGATCTTGCCAGCCCGCCACGAACGGGTTTCATCCGGTGGGCGAATCCCGCGAAGGAAAGGCCGATCTGGCGATGCAGCCTCCGCGTGCGAACAGACCCACCGATCTTTCTTCTGGGCGACCTTGCCGGTCTAGGGCGATGAGGCGCGCCGCCCGTCGTCCCCGTCGTCCTGGCAGCACACGATCTCGGCCCTGTCGGGATACTGCCGCAGCCGGACCTCATCCCCCCTGTCTCCCAGCACGGCCGGCCCATGTCCGGCCTGCCGCTCGCTGACGCAGTGCACCACCGCGTCATCGGTACAGCGCTCGAACTGGGCGGTGGGGAACGCCCCGGCCCAACCAGGTATCGAACACGTGGCGCACGAACATGTTTGCTGGCACTGGCAAGACAGCGGACCCATGAGGAGTCCCCCGCTCCCGCTCCCGCTCCCGCTCCCGCTCCCGCTCCCGCTCCCGCTCCCGCTCCCGCTCCCGCTCCCGCAAGGTACCGCCGGGCAGTTGCAGCGCACCTTGAGCCACCGCCCGGCATACAGAACCACCCGAACGGCGTCGGTGTAAGCATCCACGACCTTGACGATCATGTGCCACCGGATGCTGCGGGCTGGTCGGCCCCTCGACCTGCCCGGCGAACGCCGTCGCCGGACACGGCGGATTGAGCCACTTCGATCGCGCACCCCGAGTTCGACCCCTCCGGGACTCCTTAGGACGTACGCGTCAGCGAGCCGGCGCGCGCACCGGCCGTACACACGCCACGACACCACTCCGCATCTTGGGCACGTCGCCGTCGACACTGCGGGGTACACGCAGAACGTGACCGTCCCAGCCGCACGCTCGATCGACTCGACCGCCGCACTGGGCAAATGTCGCAGCAATCGTCCCAAATCCTCTGAAACACACAGCATGTAGGGCCCAGTCCATGCTGGGTACGGCACAAGATCCCGGCTGAGCCCGTAGTCGCCCACCGCCGCGATCATGGCTCCTCCTGGCAGAGCGAATCCGTCGGTGTGGGCTCAGCAGGCCGTGACCGTCCACAGGCGACCGTGGTGCTCGTCGAACTGCCCGGTCAGAACCTCGATCAGCGCCTAGCTTTTGACAGCCGGACCCCACTCGATACACCGAAGAGGTCCAAACACCCTGGGCAGTTTGATCTGCGCATCCTGAAGAAAGGGACGAACGAGGCCCGGAAGATGCCCCGTTCAGCGACCTTGGCCAGCCAGACCGCATCCAGCTTGTTGGTCTCGGGCCAACCCTGGACGTTCATCACCTCGGGCGCGTTTCCCCGTTGGGTGAGGTTAGCGGGGTCGCCCGTGTCCGGCGCGATGCCCGTCTCGTTGCGGTAAGCAGGTTGATCAGCTGGCGCGAGAGGTGGGTCGGATGAGCTGTGATGAGGTGCTGCGGCTGCTTCGGGAGCGGGAGGCCACCTGTCACAGCGAAGCGCAACGGCTTGGGGCCGAGGCTGAACGGTTCATGGTTCGACCGGTGATGTGTGAGCAGGAGCCGGCCCGTATCTCAACGGCGTGCGAAGTCGTCGGTGAACTGCCGCGAATCGAGCCGGTGCCGGTACCCCCTACTGGCTCCACTGCCATGATCCCCGATCCCGGGTCGGGGTGGACATCCACCGGACACCGAGGCTCTGGAACATGTGCTTGCGTTACTGGCCCGGTATGCCGGTCCGGTGTGCTGTCGGCAGGTAGTGGAGGGTCTTGGTCCGGAGGTGGTGCCCCGGCGGACGGGAGTGATCCGGCACCGTTTGAAGAAGGCCGTTGCGGCGAAGCTGATGGTGCAGACTCCGGGCGGGTTGTTCACCGTGACGCGTGGCACGGTCGCGGCGAGCGGGTGAACGTGCGGCAGGAGGATGACCTTCTCCTCGATGGCCGGGTTGATCCGCCTGACCGCGCAGGAGAGAAGACCTGTTGGCACCTTATGTGTCCGAGCCCCGCCGATGCCTTCACCGCGGGCTGTATCCGGATGGAGGAGATACTCGCACATCTGTACGACCTTGTGATGATGCCCTGCGCCCAGGATGCATCGGAGGACTACGTCACGGTCGCGGGGCGGGCGCTGGTGCAGGACCAGCTCGATATCCGTGCCGCTGCGCCGCCGCCGCGCCGCCGAGATGTGACCGGCGCGGACGGGTGGGTGCGCACGCGCGCGGAGCGTGGGTACATGGGGCAGTTGGCCACCACCGTCGGGCGCGTGGGCATCTCTCGGGTCGCGTACCGCTCGCCGGCGCCGAACCTGCACGTACCCGGCAGTTCATATCGACGCCGCCGAGCTGCTGGTGCTCACCTGTGACGCCACCGGCGTGAACATGATCTCGTCCGGGTTGGGGCACACCACCCGCGCCACCGCCGAGGCCGACGCGGCGGCCGGCCTCCCCCGAGCGTGTCGATGCCTGTCCAGAGAGCGCTTTGCGGTGCCTTGACTCGCAGATGTCTCCGAACGATGTTTCACCCCGACAGCTGGAAGGTGCCATGAGCGCGCGTCGTCTGTTACCGAACGACGAGTCCCTTGACCTCATCAGGCTGGTCCGGAAGCTGGCGGCCGATGAACTCGCGTCGCGAGTGGATGCCGATGAGGCGAACGGGGCATTCCCCCGTGACGTCTTCAGGCTCCTCGGACGCGCCGGCCTGCTCGGTTTGCCGTACTCCGAGGCGTACGGCGGCAGCGGCCTGTCCTACGAGGTGTACCTGCAGGTTGTCGAAGAGATCGCGTCCGTGTGGGCTTCAGTCGGCGTTGGTGTCTCCGTGCACGTGCTGTCGTGCTTCGGCCTGGCGACGACGGGCACCGCGGAGCAGAAGCAGGAGTGGCTGCCCGCGATGCTCGGTGGCGAGCTGCTGGGTGCCTACTGCCTCTCGGAGCCGCACGCCGGCTCGGACCCGGCCGCGCTGCGGACCCGGGCCCGTCTGGACGGCGATCACTATGTCCTGAACGGTGCGAAAGCCTGGACGACCCATGGCGGCCACGCGGACTACTACAAGGTCATGGCCCGCACGTCGGAAGACCGCACGGGTATCTCGTGCTTCATGATCCCCGCTGACTCCGAAGGCCTCACCGCTGATATGCCCGAACGGAAGATGGGCCTGACCGGGTCCACGACGGCGACCATGGTCCTCCAAGATGTCCGCGTCCCGGTCGAGCGGCGTATCGGCGCTGAGGGCGACGGCCTGCGTATTGCTTTCGCGAGCCTGGATTCCGGCCGTCTCGGTATCGCGGCCGTCGCGGTCGGTCTCGCCCAGGGCGCTCTCGACCACGCGATCACCTATGCACGCGATCGGAAGACGTTCGGATCACGCATCATCGACCACCAGGGAGTCGCGTTCCTGCTCGCCGACATGGAGGCCGCGGTCTTTTCAGCGCGTGCTGCAACCCTCCATGCCGCCCGGTTGAAGGACGCGGGACTGCCGTTCAGCCGTGAGGCGTCGGTCGCGAAGCTCGTCGCGACCGACAACGCGATGCGTGTCACCACTGATGCGGTGCAGGTCCTCGGCGGGGTCGGCTACACGCGCGAGTTCCCGGTCGAGCGGTACATGCGTGAGGCCAAGTTGACTCAGATCTTCGAAGGCACGAACCAGATTCAGCGCATGGTCATCGGGCGATCGCTCGCCAAGTCCAACAATGGTGACCTCACCCTGGCCCCTTGAGCCTTGGCTCTGAAACTGATCGGAAAATCGATGTCCTGGCGGCCGACGGCCTGGAGTTGGCGGACGAGATCGCGGATCGTGGGGTCCAGGTGGCGACGGTGCCCGGCGATGAGAGTATCGAGGGGGTGACGGCGACCAGGGCGCTGACCCACCGCGCCCGTTTAGGCGCTACGGGCGATTGGCCCAGCTCAGCACAAGATCCGGACCACAGACGGGCCAACGGCCCGCACTCCGCTCCGGCTCCTGCCGCCGAGGACGGTGCCGGCCGGCTCGCCTTCCTGCGCTCGCTCATCGCCCGCGGCCTGTCCGGCGTCCAACTGGTCGTCTCCGACGCCCACGCCGGCCTCGTCGACGCCATCGGCGCCGTTCTGCCCGGCGCTTCCTGGCAGCGATGCCGCACCCTCCCCCACGCCCTGAACGGGCGCGGGGCACCCCCATCGCACGCAACCTGCTCAGCCAGGTCCCGAAATCGGCCCGGCCCTGGGTCGCCACGCTGCTGCGGACCCTCTTCGAACAGCCCGGCACGACGGCTGTCCAGGCTCAGACGCGGCACGTCCTGGACGCATTGGAAGCCAAGTTCCCCAAGGCCGCAGCCCACCTGGACGCAGCCCAGCACGACCTGCCGGCCTTCACCGCCTTCCCGCGCGAGATCTGGCGGCAGATCTGGTCCGAAAACCCGCAGGAACGGCTCGACAAGGAGATCCGCCGCCGCACCGGCGTGGTCGGCGTCTTCCCCGACCGCACCGCCCTGATCCGCCTGGTCGGCGCCGTGCCGGCCGAGCGGAACGACGAATGGACCGAAGCCCGCCGCTACATGGGACTCGACGTGTTGGCCAAGGGCCGCCTCCACCCGATCGAGTCAGAGACCGACGGCATCGCCCTGCCCACCGAACTCACCGCACAGCCTCAAAACGAGATCACCGAGTGGCCGTCGATACACCACTCCAGCGGACGTGCCCCCGGTACGTCCGCCGACCTCGAACAGCACAACCGTGTCCGCTCACCCACCACGTGAAAAACGACAGCCACCGGCGGAGCGCGCGGTTTGCTGCGGCGGCTGAGCCCTCATACGCCTGTCGTCGAGCCGGGGCGGACGATCATCAGGGCCACCCACGACCACCCAGATGCGGGCGAACATGCCGGTAATCATCGGCAGGCGAGGCAGCCGGCCGATCAGGGGCTCAGCGGCGGTCGACGCCTGTTCGGGCTTGCCAAGCCCGGTGACCACGTCGTCCCTGGTGCCGAGCACCGCGATGCCCAGCAGGGCAGCGGCCACCGCCTTCAGGCCATGGAGGCCTGGAAGGCACGCCCTGCGCGCCCCTTTCCAGGGCTGGATCCGCAGGTCTTGAGCATCGCTCTCGTCCACCGGACGTGGAAGCAGAACCGCACACGTAATGACGCCCTCTGGACACCCGCGCCAACAAGTCTCAACATGAGTAAGTAGTACATCCGCCGCAACGTGACCACACCGTGTCCTCGGCGGTGGGGGAGGTGCTGAGGGTTCCACCCATGGCTCGGGGCTGTTCCACCTCATCCCAAGAGCCCTTGGCGGCTACGACGCGCACCACCGGTTCCGAGGGGAGCGGCCGGTCGTGCTGCGCGGCGATGACCGCCACTGTCCCCCTCCGTCGCCGCTCCCCAGAGAACTGTGTCCTGAATATTGCTTTCACGGGGGTGAAGTAACTTGAACCAGTCATCTGGCAGTCCCCTTGGCCTGACAAACAACAGAGGGGCAAGCTATCGGCTCGAGACTGTGGCACAGGGCGCATCACGTGGGCCAAGGTTCGAGACGGTTCCCATATCCGCCCTCATACCCGGTGATTCTCCGCGCTCCGAGGGACAGGACCAGGGGCATATCGCCCGACTCGCCGAGATCGAGGAGCCGTTGCCACCGATTCTCGTCGAACGCCGCAGCATGAGGGTGATAGACGGGATTCACCGTCTTTTCGCCATGTTGCTGAAAGGGCGGGAGACGATCGAGGTCGAGTTCTTCGACGGCAGCACGGAGGACGCCTTCCTCCGCGGTGTCACGGCCAATGTGACGCATGGACTTCCGCTGTCGCATGCCGACCGGAAGGCAGCGGCCGCGCGGATCGTCGCCTCACACCCGCACATGTCCGATCGGGCCATCGCGCGGGCCTCGGGCCTCGGGGCCAAGACCGTCGCAACCATCCGGCACAGTACCGACGACGGTCTGGCATCTGTGACCGTGCGAGTCGGGAGCGACGGCAAGGTGCGTCCGCTCAACAGTGCGGAAGGCCGCCTCAGAGCCGCCGAAGTGCTGGCCGAACGCCCGGAGGCCTCGTTACGAGAGGTGGCGCGGATCGCCGGGATCTCCCCGGCGACGGTGAGCGACGTACGCAAACGCATCACCATGGGCGAACTGCCGGTGACCGTACGGACCGGCACGGCCGACCCGGACCTCGGCGTCAGGAACAACCGGACTCCGAAGCGGATCGAACAGGTGGATCCCGCGCCGGTGCTCAAGAAACTCCTGCGGGATCCTTCACTGCGTCACAACGAAGAGGGACGGAACCTGCTGCGGCTGCTCCAGCAGAACGCGATCGCCATGTCCGCCGAACTGACCGTCGTCGTACCACCCCATTGCAGGGAACTCGTGGTGAAGCTGGCACGGCAGTACGCCGAGACCTGGAACGAGTTCGCGAGGGAGCTGGAAGGCATCTGATCTGGACAGTTGTGGTTGAGGATGTTTTGTGACCGATGACGTTGCCGGTCGTCGGTCGTCGGACGCCATGCGAGTGCTCGTCGTCCGTAGTGGCTCATGACAAGACCCGCCGACCCCACGGCCGCGGCTCGGAACCGAGCGCGGCCGTGGTGGACGCGCAAGGGCGTGAAGACCTCCGGCGGCCTCGTCGATGCGGTTCAGGGCAGTACGAACCCCCGCCACAGAGCCCAGGGCGCCGCGAGTTCGGCGCCATGGTGCGCCGAGCCGACGCCGCCTCCCACTGCCGTTCCTCCGACACACCCCGAGTCGGAGGTCACCCCTGGCCACCAGGCAGAAATCGGACAGTGGCGGGAGCGGGTGGGGCCTCGGTTGACTCCTGTGACAGATAACCGCTATTCATGAGCTAGCGGTTAGGGGGACGCATGCAAGATGTGGTGCTGGCGATGCTCGCGAAGGAGCCATCGCACGGCTATCACCTGCGCGCGTGGCTGCGCCGGACACTCGGTCCTCTCGGGGAGTCGATGAACGCGGGCCAGATCTATGTGACGTTGGCCCGTCTGGAACGAGCGGGACTGGTCGTCCGCGAACGAACCGAAGGCCCCCCGGACCGGAAGGTGTACGCGCTGACACCGGCCGGACAGCAGCGGGTGGCCACCTGGCTGACCGAGGTGAGCTGGCCGAAGCTGGATCTGGCCGAGCTCCACCTCAAACTCGCGGCGGCAAGAGCGGCCCGGCTGGCCGATCCGGCGGAGCTGGTTGCCGTACACCGCCGGGAGTTACTCCGACGCCTGCGGCAGGCGCAGCGCGCGCTGCTGGCCGAGCCGGACGGCTCGACCGCCGGCCTGCTGCTGGAGGGTGTCGCTCTGCGGTTGCAGGCGGACCTGCGCTGGTTGGGGGCGTGCGAGCAATTTTGGTCGAGAGTCGAGAACAAAGCTGAGGACGGATGAACCAGTTCGACGCGGTGCTGCAGACCCGCGACCTGTTAAGGACACATGGCCGGGGAGACAGCCTGGTTCACGCGGTGGACGGCGTCGACCTGGACGTGCAGGCCGGACAGATGCTGGCCGTCATGGGCCCCAGCGGCTGTGGGAAGTCCACCCTGCTGCACCTGTTGGGCGGCCTGGAGCGGCCCACCGACGGAGAGGTGTGGCTGGCCGGCCGCCGTATCGACGACCTCAGCGAACGGGCCTTGGCCCAAATGCGACGCCGGTCGGTGGGCTTCGTCTTCCAGGCCTTCCATCTGGTCGAGGAACTCTCGGCGGCGGAGAACGTCGAACTGCCTGTCCTGCTGGCCGGACGCTCACTGCGTGCGGCCCGGCGTCGCGCGGACCAGTTGCTGGAGCAGGTCGGGCTGGACGATCGCGCCCGCCATCTGCCCTGGCAGCTGTCGGGCGGACAGCGCCAGCGGGTGGCGATCGCCCGCGCGCTGGCCAACGAGCCACTGGTGCTGCTGGCGGACGAGCCGACCGGCAACCTGGACACCGCGGCCACTCTCGACGTGCTGCGGCTCTTCGAGGATCTGCGGGCCGCGGGGCAGACCCTCGTGATCGTCACGCACGACGACCGGGTCGCGGCCGTCGCGGACCGGCTGGTGTCGATGCGTGACGGCAGGCTTGTCGACGACACCTGGATGGCGGACCGCAGGCAGCCGGCGGACGACATCCACGGGTGGGAGGGCTGACGTCATGGGCCGTTTCCTGCTCGTCTTCCGCCTTGTCTGGTCGGACGTACGCCGCCATCCCGGCCAGGCCGCGATGCTTCTCCTCTCCCTCACGGTCGCCACCGGCATGCTGGCCCTGGGCGCGTCGTTGGGCGGGGCGACCGAGACGCTCTACCGTCACACCCGCGCCGTCACGGACGGCCCGGACGTGGTGGCCGTCTCTCCCGACAACTCCGCCCACACGACCGCGACCCAGGACGCGTTGACCAGCGACCCCGCGGTCGCCGCCCACAGCGGTCCGTATCTCCAGTACTACTCGAAGCTCTCGGCGAAGGGTTCCACCTCGCATGTGGTGGTGACGGCCGCCGCCGCGAAACCGGGTCCGGTGGACCGGCCCCTGGTGACCTCCGGCAGCTGGGTACGCACCGGGGGCGTCGTGGTCGAACGCGGCTTCGCCACCGCGCTGGGCGTCCGGGTCGGGGACCACGTCACCGTCGCCGGCCGCTCCCTGCCGGTGGTCGGGACAGCCGTGAGCGCGGCCACCACCGTCTATCCGTTCGCGCAGCTGACGGGTCCCGACGGCGGGCCGAGCGACTACAGCGGCCTGGTCTGGATGACCGAACAGGACACCCGGCCGCTCGCCTCCAAGCATCTTTCGGTGTCCTCGCTCCTCTACCTCAAGCTGCGCAACCCGGACGCGACCGAGGCGTTCGTGAACGCGCACCGCGGCCCCTCGGTCTACGCGAACTTCCAGAGCTGGCAGTTCATGATCGGCCAGGACGCCACGATCATCGAGTCCAGCCAGCCCATCCTGGTCATCGGCAGTTGGCTGCTGAGTTTCCTCGCCATCGCGGGCGTGGCCACCCTCGCCGCGGGACGCGCCGCCAAGCAGACCCGCCGGGTGGGACTGCTCAAGGCCGTCGGTGCCACGCCCGGCCTGATCGCGACCGTCCTGCTCACCGAATACGTGACCCTGGCGCTGCTCGCCGACGCACTCGGCCTGCTGGCCGCCCGGTTCACCCAACCCGCCATCGCCAACCCCACCGCCAGCCTGCTGACCACCTCGGACGGGCCGAGCGGCGGCACCATCGTCTTCACCACCGTCGTCGCCCTGGCCGTGGCCATCCTCACCACGCTCGGCCCGACCCTGCGGGCCCTGCGCACCGAGACCGTCGCGGCACTCGCGGACACCGCCCGGCGACCCGACCACCGGGCCCGTCTGACACGGCTGTCCGCGATGCTGCCGGTACCGGTCCTGCTCGGGATGCGCCTGATCGCCCGGCGGCCCGGCCGCGCGTTCCTGCAGGCATGCAGCATCACAGCCACCGTCATCACGCTCACGGCACTGCTGATCATCTACGTGCAGCGCCAGGTGAGTTACGGGATCAGCTCGCCCCACCTGGGCAATCTGAAGGATGCGCAGAGCCGGCACATGATCGTCGCCGTCGCCGCCGCGCTGGTGGTACTCGCCGCCGTGAACACCCTCACGACCACGTGGACGACGGCACTGGAGGCCCGGCACACGATGGCCGTCGCACGCACGCTCGGCGCCACTCCCGGACAGGTCACGGCCGGTCTGTCCGCCGCGCAACTCCTGCCCACCGTGCCCGGCGCTCTCGTCGGCATCCCGCTGGGCATCGCGTTCTGCTGGCCCTTCAGCGCCGCGAACACGATCTATCCGCCGGCGTGGTGGCTGTTCGCCGCCGCACTCGCGGTCGTGGTGGCCACTGCCGCACTCACCGCCCTGCCCGCCCGCGTCGCGGCCCGCCGATCCGTCGCACAGACCCTCAGCGCCGAAACGACGTGATCGTGCCTCGGGTCTGTCCGGTGGGTTCACCGGACAGACCCGTGCGACACCGGGGTCCTGACGCCAGGGCCGCCGACGTCATGGGGCACCGCTGTGCCGTGCGGTGCTGACAGCCCTGGCTCCGGAACCCGCGTTTCAGAGCGCCGTCCGGCGGATGGTGGCCAGCCAGGCGTGGCCCTTCCTGCCGAACTGCGGGGCGACCGCGAAGGTCTCCGGGGCGATGTCGACCACCTCCCACCCGTCGGCGAACGCCTCGCGCAGTTCGGCCTGCGTGATCCGCCGAGGGCCGAGTGCACCGGGCTGACGGTCGCTGAAGCACATCAGATGGCAGGTGCCGCCCGGCTCCGTCACGGACATGAGGCTGCTGACGTACCGTCGGCGCTCCTCGTCGTCGAGCACATGGAACATCCCCACATCGACCACCGTGTCGAAGGTCGTTCCGAGCTGGGCGAGATCGAGCACGTCACCGGTCTCGAGCCGGACCTTCAGTCCGCGTTCGGCCGCTTTCCGGCGTGCCCTGCCGATGGCGGTCGCCGAGCAGTCGATTCCCGTGACGTCGCCGCCGTGCTCGGCCGCCAGCAGTGCATGATCCCCGGTGCCGCAGCCCGCGTCCAGCACGCGTCCGGAGAGCAGACCGCTTTCGGCGAGGCGGACGAACGCCTCCTGTGGGCGCCCGGCCTCCCAGGGTGCCTGTTCGGTGGCCCGGTATATCGAGTCCCAGTCCGCAGACCGTGTCGCCATGTCATGACCCCCTTCGCTAGCGGCCCGGTTCTTCTGTGCCGACGGCGTCGGCCAGGCCGAGCCAGTCCGAAACGCCGGCCCAGACCTGCGCCAGCACTTCAGGACGAGCCATATCGGTGTGCTTGCAGGCGAGGAAGGACTCCGCCACCTCGCCGGAGACATGCGGCTTCCACGCGGCCGCGCTCGAAGCGTCCCCCGCCTTGTCCTCGGTAGCGGTCACGAGCAGCATGTTTCCGTCGAAAGTGCCGATCTCGTGCTCGAAGCTCAGCGTCGCGGCGTTGCGGAGCATGCGCAGGGCGCCGGGCCGGTGCCGGCCTTCCTCCCTGTCGAAGTCAGCCTCAGCCCGATCGGGTTCCTGTCGCTCCTCGGGCGCCTCGCCATCGGTTTCCGGGTCCGCCTTCTTGAACGGCACCGCGTCCATGGAGATCAGCGCACCGACCTCGTGGCCCGCCGCCCGCAACTGCACGGCGATCTCGTGAGCGATGATGCCGCCGAACGACCACCCCAGCAGGTGGTAGGGGCCGGATTCCTGGACCGACCGCATCTGCTTGATGTAGTCGGCGGCCATCTCCCGCACGGAGCCCGCCAGGTCGCCCGTGTCGTTCACTCCACGGGCCTGCAGCCCGTAGAGCGGGATTTCCTCCGGTACGTAGTGGGTCAGCGGTATGTAGCACCAGCTGAGGCCGCCGGCCGGGTGCACGCAGAAGATCGGGGGCTTGCTTCCGGAAGGCCGGATCGGGAAAAGGACGTCGAATTCGTTGCCTTCGTACGGCAGATCGAGCCGGGTGACGAGCTCGGCGGGGGTCGGGGCCTCGAACACCGCTCGCACCGAGAGGTCGAGTCCGTGGATGCGCAGACGCTGCGTCAGCGCCACCGCCAGGAGTGAGTGCCCGCCGAGGTCGAAGAAGCTGTCGTCCGGGTTGACGCGGTCGACACCGAGGACCTCGGCGAAGGCCTCGCACATGGCCTCCTCGGCCGCTGTCCCCGGCGCACGACCGCTGTCGGCGGTCCCGTATTCCGGTGCGGGCAGTGCGGTGCGGTCGGTCTTGCCGTTGGGGGTCAGGGGAAGTTCGTCGAGGACCACGACCGCCGTGGGCACCATGTACTCCGGCAACCGGCCCGCGGCAGCCGCCCGCACCTCGCCCGGCAGATCACCACCCCCCTGCCCGGACGCCACCACATACGCCACCAACCGCTTCTCACCCGGCACGTCCTCACGCACCACCACCACCGCCCGCGCCACCCCCGGATGAGCACCCACCACCGCCTCCACCTCACCCGGCTCGATCCGACGCCCCCGCACCTTCACCTGATCATCCGCCCGCCCCACAAACACCAACTGACCCTCGGCCGTCCACCGCACCAGATCCCCCGTCCGGTACATCCGCTCACCCACACCCCCGAACGGACACGCCACAAACCGCTCCGCCGACAACCCCCCACGACCGTGATACCCACGAGCCAACCCCACACCCGCCACATACAACTCACCCACCACACCCGGAGCCACCAACCCCAACCCACCATCCAAAACGAACACCCGCGTCCCCACCACCGGACCACCCACCAACACCCGCCCGGCAGACCCGTCACACCGCCACAACGACACATCCACCGTCGTCTCCGCAGG